>JAFYOK010000139.1 GCA_017560175.1 Clostridia bacterium
ATCGAGGTCACACCCAAGAGCCTGCGTATCCGTAAGGTCATCCTGGACAACCAGCTCCGCGCAAAGAGCATGTCGAAAAAGAATAAGTAAATTTATAGAATGAAGACCACCCGAACCCGGGTGGTCTTTTTTGCTGCCGATTGATATAATGGGCAGTAGAATCTGCTATATCATGTTGAAAAGGATAAAGAAGAATATTTGGGCGAAGTATATCAAACATATGGCGTAAGATTGATCAAAAAATCTAACCTCCTTACAGGATTTGGATAGATATTTTCAGTGTACAGGAAAGAGAATGAAAAAGCCACCCGATGTTGCTTCGGGTGGCTTACGGTTTTGTAAGGCTATACCAGCTTACCCTCTTTCCATTTACCTTTGAAGAAGTAAATATAGTTGCAGGGGGCGATGATCAGCCAGGCCAGCGGCTTGCAGATGAAGATGGAACGATAGCCGATGGCGGGGATATACTGCAGGCCGTAGGCAATGGTCAGGCAGACGGCCAGAAAAGCTGTGGAGATCTTGGTGGTCACCATACCCTTGCCTGCGCCCTGATAAAGGCCCATGCAGGGGAAGTAGGCCGAGAAGAGCAGGAAGCCGAAGGTCATGGTGCGGATATGGGTCATGCAGTAGGCAGCCGATGTGCCATCGATGCCGAAGAAGGTGGCAATCTGCGGTGCGAAGATATAGGCCAGCAGGGCCAGCGTACCGGTGATCGATACTGTCATAATCAATGCATGGGCCAGACCCTTTTGTACACGCTCGGGTTGGTCGGCGCCGATGTTCTGGGCAGTATAGGTAGCCAGAGCCTGATTGATGGTATTGGTGGGCAGGTGCATATAGCCTTCAAAGCGGCCGACAACGGTATAAGAGGCTGTCATGGCGGCGCCAAAGGAGTTGACCAGTCGCTGGACCATCAGGTTAAAGACGTTGCCGATCATCGATTGCAGCGCAATGGGGAAGCCGGTTTTGAGGAGAAGGCGATAATCCTCGGCGGTCACCTTGATGGAATGTCCGGCAAAACGGAAGAAATCATATTTCTTTTGCATATAGACATAGGAAGCCAGGCAGGCGGCAGCCTGAGAAGCGACAGTGGCCCATGCAGCACCGGCAATACCCCAGTCGAACCATGCCAGAAAGACATAGTCAAGGATAATGTTGGTCACCGATGAGATGGTCAGAAAATAAAGGGAAGCCTTACTGTCGCCTACCGAGCGCAGAAGCGCAGCTGCGGCATTGTAGATAAACTGAAAGAGGAAACCGAAGACAATGATACCAAAATAGGTGACCGAGCCCTCCAGCAGTTCGGCAGGAACCGATACGATATATCGGAGCAGGGGACGGCGCAGGGTAAAGCCCAGAAGGCAGATACCGAGGCCGAGCAGCAGCAGGAAGCGGATGGAGGCATAGGCATTTTTTCGCAGATCTTCTTGGCGGCCTGCACCGTAAAGCTGGCCGGAAATAACGCCGGTACCTACCGAGAAACCGGTGGAAAAGGCAAGACAGAGATTGGTCAGTACGCCGCAGGTGCCGACCGAGGAGAGGGCTGATTGCGAGATCAGACGGCCGACCATCATAGTGTCGACAGTGTGGTAAAGCTGCTGCAGGATGCTGCCGAAAAAGATGGGAATGGCGAAAACGAGGATCGATCGCCACGGCGCACCTTCCAGCATGGATGGCTGTTTGGTTTTGGCATTGGCCATAGGGGAATGCTCCTTTCGTAAATTGCAGGAATAGAACTTATATGTTATACTGAGCATAACATCTTCGTGTTACACGAAGTCAAGAGGGAGATTATCATGGAGCATGCAAAAACCTATTCGGTCAAGGAGATCGCCGAAAAAGCCGGAATGACCGTCCATGCCGTCCGTTTTTATACCGATAAAGGCCTTCTGCCTTGTCCGAGAGATGAAAAAGGCCGCCGAATTTTTACCGATGAATCACTCAACTGGCTGCGCGGGATCCAGTGTCTTCGCGGCTGCGGTGTATCTGTTGAGGATATCAAGGTCTATTCTGACCTCTGTATGGCAGGAGATGAGGCGCTGCAGGCGCGTTATGCCTTTATGGTGCGCCAGAGGGAGCTGGCCTATCAGCGGCTCCGGGAGGCGCAGGCACTGGTGGAGTATATGGAACATAAAGTAGAGCATTATGAATCGATCCTTCGCGGAGAGCTTCCAGACGATACCACCATGGCTGCCGACAAGGCAGGACACACAGGGAAAAATTAACAGCCGCAGGACACACATATTGCAGAAAAGGCTTCAAAAATTCGTCCGAATATCCCAAAATGTCGCTTTTTCCGGTTGACACAAAAGTGGTTTGGGGATATCATAAGAGTGTGTGTAAAACTTTGAAATTACATATTTTAGTTAAGGAGAGTTACAGATGGACAACAAGAAATATCAGATTGTTTTGAAGAAACCTCTGAAGCCCGACATCACTCTGATCGAGGTTTACGCCCCCCTGATCGCCAAGAAGGCTAAGGCTGGCCAGTTTATCATCTTCAGAGTTGATGCCGAAGGTGAAAGAGTTCCTCTGACCATTGCCTACACCGATAAGGAGAAGGGCACAGTCGCTATCATCTTCCAGAAGGTCGGTGCTTCCACACTGGCTCTGGACGCGCTGAACGAAGGCGAATGCCTGCATGACTTCGTCGGCCCCCTGGGTGTTCCCACACACATCGAGGCTATGGGCAAGAAGGTTGCTGTCGTTGGCGGCGGCGCCGGCTGCGCTATCGCTTACCCCATCGCTAAGGCTCTGCACGAGCACGGCGTTGAGGTCCACACAATCGCTGGCTTCCGTAACAAGGACCTGATCATCCTGGAAGACGAGATGAGCAAGGCCTGCACAGAGCTGCACATGTGCACAGACATCGGTGACTACGGCTTCCACGGCTTCGGCACAGACATGCTGAAGAAGCTGATCGAGGAAGGCCACCAGTTCGACCATGTCGTCGCTATCGGCCCCCTGATGATGATGAAGTTTGTCTGCAAGCTGACAAAGGAGCACAACATCCCCACAACCATCTCCATGAACCCCATCATGGTCGACGGTACAGGTATGTGCGGCTGCTGCCGTGTCACAGTCGGCGGCGAGACAAAGTTTGCTTGCGTTGACGGTCCCGACTTCGACGGCCACCTGGTCGACTTTGACGAAGTCATCGCCCGTAACAATTCCTACAAGGCTTTCGAGGCTAAGAAGAAGGAAGAACACATCTGCAGAATGAGAGGTAAGACAAATGCCTAACATGTCCCTTACAAAGGTCAAGATGGCCGAGCAGGAGCCCAACATCCGTAATGCTAACTTCCTGGAAGTTGCACAGGGCTACACACTCGAGCAGGCCAAGGAAGAGGCAGATCGCTGCCTCAACTGCAAGAACGCTATGTGCGTTCAGGGCTGCCCCGTAAATGTTCCCATTCCCGAGTTCATCGCTAAGATCCGTGAAGAGGATCTGGCTGGTGCTTACAAGATCCTGTCCAACGCTAACGCTCTGCCTGCTGTTTCCGGCCGCGTTTGCCCCCAGGAGACACAGTGCGAGAGCAAGTGCATCCGTGGTATCAAGGGTGAGCCCGTTGCTATCGGCCGCCTGGAGCGCTTCGTCGCTGACTGGGCTCGTGAGAACGGCGTTGTCAACCTGGACTGCGCTGAAGCTAACGGCCACAAGGTCGCAGTTATCGGTTCCGGCCCTGCTGGTCTGACCTGCGCCGGCGAGCTGGCAAGAAAGGGCTATGACGTCACAGTCTTCGAGGCTCTGCATGTTGCCGGCGGCGTTCTGTCCTATGGTATCCCCGAGTTCCGTCTGCCCAAGGAAATCGTCAACAAGGAAGTTGAGAACCTGGAGAAGATGGGCGTTAAGATCGAGACAAACATGGTCATCGGTAAGGTTCTGTCCATCGACGAACTGATCGAAGAGATGGGCTTCGAGGCCGTCTTCATCGGCTCCGGCGCTGGTCTGCCCATGTTCGCTCAGATCCCCGGCGAGTCCCTGTGCGGCGTTTACTCCGCTAACGAGTACCTGACACGTATCAACCTGATGAAGGCTTTCCGTGGCGCTGACAACTGCGACACACCCGTTCTGGAGTCCCAGAGCGTTGCAGTCATCGGTGGTGGTAACGTTGCTATGGACGCTGCTCGCTGCGCTAAGAGAATGGGCGCTAAGGAAGTCCATATCGTTTACCGCAGAGGTGAGGCAGAGCTGCCCGCACGTAAGGAAGAAGTCCATCACGCTATGGAAGAAGGCATCATCTTCGACTTCCTGACCGCTCCCGTTTCCATCGAAGGCGACGAGAAGGGCCGTGCTTGCAAGCTGCACTGCGTCAAGATGGAACTGGGCGAGCCCGATGCTTCCGGCCGCCGTCGTCCCATCCCCGTCGAGGGCTCCGATTTCGCTATCGAAGTCGACACAGTTATCCCCTCGCTGGGCACATCCCCCAACCCCCTGATCCGTTCCACAACACCTGGCCTGGATACAAACAAGAAGGGCTGCATCGTTACAGGTGAAGACGGCTCCACATCCAGAGCTGCAGTCTTCGCAGGCGGCGACGCTTCCACAGGTGCTGCTACAGTTATCCTCGCTATGGGCGCCGGCAAGACAGCTGCTGCATCCATCGACGAGTACCTGAAGAACAAGTAAGTTAGAGTTTATACTCTGATTGAAAACGCTCCCATTTTGGGAGCGTTTTCTTTTTAGCCTTCCCTGATGGTTAGGAAAGGTGGCACCCGAAGGGTGACGGATGAGTTAAGCTCTTTTGCAC
>JAFYOK010000140.1 GCA_017560175.1 Clostridia bacterium
ATCGAAACGGAGAACTACAGGTTTTGATCAACGTCAACATCTTGACCGAAGGTGTAGACCTGCCGAAAACCAAGACTGTATTCCTGGCAAGACCTACTGTCTCCTCCATTCTGATGACCCAGATGGTTGGTCGTGCATTGCGTGGACCAGATGCAGGCGGCACAGCCAGTGCATATATTGTTTCTTTTGTAGATCATTGGAATGAGCACATCGCTTGGGTTAACCCTGAAAGTCTGTTCGAAGGAAATAACGATTTCCGAGACAATGATTCTGAGCGAGCAAAACGCGACCTGCGTATGATTTCCATTTCCAAGATCGAGGAATTTGCTTCGATTTTAGATGATACAGTAGATACTGCTGCACTGGAGAAAGTGCCCTTTGAGCAAAGAATCCCTGTTGGAATGTATGCTTTTACATATCTTGAAGAAAATGGAATGGATCATAGTTATCAGGTAATGGTCTACGACAGTACACAGGCTTCCTATAAAAACTTGATGGATGCACTCCCTTCTTTGTTCAAGTCTTTTAATGCGGCTGAAGAATATTTAGAAGAATCACTGCTCGATGAAATGGAAACTCAATGCAGAGATTCTTTCTTCTGTGGAGAAATGATTCCTGCATACGAAAGAAAAGATGTACTAAATATTCTGAAATACTATGCCCAATATGAAGCAGTTCCTCAATTCTACACCTTTGCCGAGATTGATCGAAGCAAGCTCGATGTACGAAAGATTGCTCAGCATATTTGGGATGAGGACATGGGTGAGCGCAAGAGAACAGAGTATATTGATTCTCTTTGGGAATCCAGCGATGATAATATGCTTCGCCTGTTCTTTGGCAGAAAGCTTTACTTCCTCCGTCAGCTGAATATTGAATTGATGAAACTATCACATCCGGATATTTACGATGACGAAAACAACATCCGATATGAACCTAAAGCCATAGAAGATATGCCCTTGCATGAAATCGGAAAAATCAACCCCGCTTTGGAAAAACATTTGAGAGATCATGCTTATGAAAAAGCGAAAGATGCAAACGGAAACTATCAGTGTGCTCGCTGTGGTATTACGGACAAGTCTCGTATCTATTTTCAAGTCGATCATATTGTTCCGATGAACAACGGTGGCAAGAGTGTTGCAGACAATTTGCAGATTCTTTGCCGTCAATGCAATGGAATCAAAAGCGATAAGTAATGCAAGAGCTTTGTTATTCTACACTCGATATTGCAGTAATCATCAGTAGTATGCAACTCGGTTGTCGAGATGAAAACAGAATACTTGACCGGATATGGGAGGGAGAGAAAACCTTTCTCGATACTCCATATAGGGAAAATCAGCGGAAGTTCATTTTAGACACTTATCATTGGCTGCAATATTTCTATGACAAGCCTATTATAGACAGAGAGTTTCCAGCCATTCAAAAAGATTTGGCAAACTCAAATAGAACTTTACAGGCAGAACAACTAACCAGTGATTTTTCTGACTTGGATTTGTTTTTCAAAAGTATCCGTATCCGTATTTTGTATGGATTCGGAAATGATTATATAAGAATTAAGTTGAGAACACTGCTCAAGCAATACGGATATAAGCGAAGGTCACAGTTGTTACTGCAACATATCAATCGTTGTATGCAATTCTATCATCTGGAGGCTACACTGCGTGGTGGCATACCTTGTTGCATTGAAACAGCTGATCTGGATCAAATGTTGACATTTCGAGTTGTCTAATGAAAAAGCCACCTCAGACGAGGTGGCTCTTTTCTGTCAATTCAGGGGAGGACGCGAGGGATCCAGGACCAATGTCGGATCGAAGAAATGATTGGACACGCGCTCGGGATGTTTAATCATGGTATAGCCATCCAGATTGAGGCGCTCCATATAAAATACATCCTCTGTAAACCATGCATTCATACCCGAACCGACCGGACAATAGATATGGAATCCGCCCTCCTCCACCAGGTAGCGGAAGCGTTCTTCCTGCGCGCCGAAATTAACACCAAAAGGCGAAATGAAGATGTTGGTGTCCCCTACATAGGGTTCGATTTCATTCTTCCAACGGCCGGTATCATAGGCCATCTCCTCCATGGTGATGGTGCGCTTGTTCCAGTACTGGTTATGGGTATAGCTGTGGCTGGAGATCTGCCAACCCCAGTTGCGGAGGGCAGTTGCGATCTCCTCGACCTTACGCAGCATAGCCTCTCCTTCTTCGGGTGTGAACCAATCAAGATCGGTAATACGATAGCCGAATGCACCGGCATAGCCGGTCTGCGCTACGATGCCCTTGGCGCCACGGAAAGAGAACTCGGGATGCTCGAGAACAAAACTGTCGAGGATGGGCATGACATCACCATCATAGGTGGCATGCTCGATGCCGTCGGCATCCTTGACGATGGTGACCACACGACCGTTTTCATCCACGTCCAGACGGACGGCAAAACCGTCGGTCTTCATGTAGTCATAATAGTTGACATCATCGATGGAAATGACCAGCGGCTTCTTGCCTTCGGGCAGCAAAATCTCGGCAGGCATGGCCTTACCGTCCGCATCAAACTCGACCATTTTTGTAATATCGTAAAGAACAAAATCATTCTCCAGCAGCAGCGGCAGCATCTTCCGGAACTCACTGACAGTGGTCATCCACTCATTATATCCTTGCGCCGAGTGACCGACATTGTCAAATGCCAGATCGGTGTCGATGATCAGACTGTGGAAAAAGATGTGATAATAGCGGCCCGTATAGGGTACAAGAGCACTCTTGAGAGCCTCGATCTCGGTTCTCCCGGCAGCAACCGCCTCATCCTCTATATCTTTCAGCAGAGCCAATGCCTCATCGTAGTAATAACCGCGCGCCAGCAGATCGGCTTCGGCCAGCAGGGCTTCATAATCTTCTTCCACAGGCTGTGGTTCTTCCGGCGTTACAGTTTCCTGCTCCATGGTCGGTGTATCTTTCTTGGTATCGGGCGTGTCTGCCTTCTCAGTCCGGGGCATAAAGCGAACGAGTGCTGTAATTGCCATGATAACGGCAATTCCTGCCAATATGTATAAAGGCCATTTGGATAACTTCCTCGATGGACCTGCATCGTGCTTGAGCGCCATATCTATCCCTCTTTTCGTCTGTATTCTTTATATTTCTATTATATCATTAAGACGGCCTGAAGACGATACAGGTTCCAGCTTTTTTCGACTTTTGATGCAAAAACAGCCCATCCGTTTGGATGGGCTGTAATGTTTATTCCATGCGTCGCAGACACCTCAACTCGATCGAAGATCGAATATCGCTGTGCGCAGCGCAATATCACTTGTGAAGCAAATATCACTCGCCGCAGGCGAATATCGTTTTTACTTCGCCAGGTTGTCCATCAGCTCAAGGTAGGTTTCCTTGGTGAGAGGTGCCTTGAAGTTGTTCTTGACTTCCATACCCTTTTCGCAATCGTTGGCCAGCAGGTCGATGACGGTCATGGCCAGCATCTTGGCTGCCTTGATGTAAGCCAGGTCGGGATCACCGATCTCATAGTGGGAAGAATGACCGACACCCTCAGCACCGCCGACGAATGCGTGGACGGTGGGGATCAGGTTGGAAACGTCGTTGGCCTCGGTTGTGCCGCCGGAGGGGGACTTGCCCAGACGCTCTTCGCCGACCAGCTCGACAATGTTGCCCTCGACCAGGCTCTTCAGCTCGGGCGATTCGACAGCAAACAGGTAGCCGGGCAGGTTGTAGATCTTGCACTCAGCACCCATAGCCATAGCACCGGCCTGCAGCGCACGGTCGATCTTGGCGGATGCGTCCTTGATGGCCTCTGTGGAGCGGCCGCGGACGAAGGTCTCGATCTGTACAAATGCGGGAACGACATTGACCAGGCTGCCGCCCTTGGTCATGATGGGATGGAAACGGATGCCGTCTTCATCCTTGAATGTTGTACGCAGAGCGTCGCAGGCTGTCAGACCGATCTTGGCAGCATCCAGCGCGTTGACACCCATGTGGGGAGCCGCTGCATGGCTTTCCTTACCGATGTACTGGATGATCTTGGCAACAAAGCCCATGCCGCCGGGACCACCGGCTGTCATCTTATCACCTGTGCCTGTGTGCTGCATGATCATGCAGTCGACATCGTCAAAGACACCCAGCTTGATGAACTCCTGCTTGCCGCCCAGGTAAGAAATCTTACCCTGCTGCATCATTTCGTTTCTCCACTCCAGCTCAACGCCTTCTTCGGCGGGAACAGCCATCAGAGCGACGTCGCCGGCCAGATGTTCCATAACGCCCGATTCCTTCAGACCATAGGCAACGCCCATGACCGAAGCGATCTGTGCAAAGTGGCCGCAGGAATGTGCAGCGCCTGTGACGGGGTCTGCACAGCGATGCTCGGGGCAAACAACAGCATCCAGCTCGCCCATAACGGCGACCTTCATTTTATGCTCCTTACCGGGCATATTGGCAACAACGCCTGTAATGGCGATCTCATCCTTGTATTCCAGGCCCAGCTCGTCAAAGACAGCCTTGACCTTGGCAGCGGTCTTGAATTCCTTATAACCCAGTTCGGGCTCCTGGAAGATGCTCTCACCAACGGCGATGATCTTTTCTGCGTTCTTATCGATAGCGGCGCATACAGCAGCCTTCATTTCCTGTACAGTCATGGTGTGGATCTCCTTTATATCTGATTTCCTCGGGCCGATGTGGGCATCGGCCCCTGCAAATTGCGTCGCAGACACCTTCACATTCCGAAGGAATATTTCATCTTTGCTCTGCAAATATTTCACCTGCGACAGCAGATTTCACCCACCCAAAAGGTGGATTTCATTGCCCTAACAGGGCTTTACTTAGCCAGCTCGTTGAGCAGCTCCAGATAGGTCTCCTTGGTGAGGGGAGCCTGGAAGTTTTCCTTAACGACCTTTGCCTTCTCTGCGCCGTTAGCCAGCAGATCGATGACGCTCAGTGCCATCATCTTGGCTGCCTTGATGTAAGCCAGTTCGGGATCGCCGATGTCGTAGTTGGAAGAATGGCCGATACCGATGGAACCGCCGACGAATGCATGGACGGTGGGGATCAGGTTG
>JAFYOK010000141.1 GCA_017560175.1 Clostridia bacterium
CATCGAAAGCTGGGGTGTTGACTATCTCTCCTCTATGCCGGGGATCTCGCAAGGCAGCCATGAAGACGGTATTTTCCGCAGACCCTTTGCCCGTATGCAGAAAGGCGGCAGATTCCGCGCAGAAGGTGGAAAAGAATGAAACAACTGACAGCCCTGTGGATCATTTTGTTGCTCCTGTTCCCCCTATGCGGCTGTCATGGGGAAGAAATGGAACGCTTCTTTATCGTTACCGCCATGGCGGTCGATTGGGAAGATGAAATGTATATTCTCCGATTGGAGGGCAGCGCCGAGCAGGTGGACGAAAACAAGAATCCAAAAGCCATCCTGCGTGAAGGCCGCGGACGTAACCTGACCCAATGCTTCCTCGATGTACAGAAGCAGACGGGGGAATATCCTTATACAAGGCAGACCGAACTGATCCTGCTCTCATCGGCCATTCCTGCGCCGCAGATGACCCACCTGCTGGGCGACCTGCTCAATGAGAACGGCGTGCGGCTCAATGCCCGTGTGGCTATGACCGATGGTAAGGCAGGAGCGTTGCTTTCGGAAGAATCCTTTTCCAGCCAGCGCATCCTCAAAGCGGTCACCAAAGGGGGCGGTACATTGACTTCGGCCGACATTATGCTTCGTGACCTGGCCTATACCCGAACGGCAACAGGTATTGCCCCGGTTCTGCCCATTACCTATGCCGATCGCACCGAAGGTCTGTGTCTGCTCAGGGAGGATGAGGTGGTCGGACAGATTCCGCCTGCGCTGACACCTGTTTTCATGATGGCAGGCGGCACTAAAAGAGGCGGATCGTTGACAGTGGATGTGGATGGAAGTGCCTATGCCTTCAAATTGCTGCACAACCGCAGCCGGATCCGAACCGATTGGAGAGATGGAGAAGCGGTGGTGACAGTAACTATTGAAGCCGAGTTCCGCGCAGCCGATCTGTTGGAATCCGATGTAACTCTGTATGAAGGCGCATTGGAGGCACGGCTGCAAAAAGACCTCATGGCGATGATGGCAATCCTACAGGAAACAGGCTGTGATGCCCTTGGCTTTGGTCAGTATCTGTCCCGTCGTCATCCTGTCCTGTGGAAACAGATCGAAGGGGCATGGGATAAGTATTTTGTGTCCTGCCGTATCGTGCCTGAGATCACGGCCACCATCACCGACACAGGCAAACTGAAAACAGGGAAGGTGGGAGAATGATGATTCGGCTTTCACGGTGCAGATGTATGATCTTCCTGCTCTTTTTTCTGCTGGCCGATACCCTCAATACCGATCTGTCGACAGCAGGCCCTGCCGTATGGCTGCTCTGTCCTTTGGCAGCAGGACTTGCGTTGCCTGTGTATCACATCTTTATGGACTTCAATCGACGATTGGGAATATTGGCGGATATTCTGCTCCTTCTGTTTGCTTTGTGGTCGCTGGGGCAGATGGTCGCAGATTTCACAGGCTTGCTGCGCACCTACAATGATTTCATTCGCAACCCGGCACTGATCGGTCTGCTGCTGTTGGCTACATCATTCTATCTGTCACGCCTCCATGGCAGGGGATTGGCCCGTACAGCCGAGCTGTTCTTCTGGCCGGCAGCAGCAGTATTGCTATGGGCTTTCTGTGTCGGCCTGGCAGATTGTGATTTTGGCCGCCTGCTGCCCATCGATCTGTGGGGCGCGCCCCAGGGAATTCTGTGGCTGCTGGTCAAAGTTTTTGCCCAAGGGATTCTTGTATTGGCGGTACTGGAAAAAGAGGTATCCCGGGAGGAACTGGATATCGCCATGCGAAGCGGCACACAGCTGACCGGCCTGGTTCTTGGCCTTTTTCTTGCCAAGGACATTGCCCAGGTGGGATGGAATATGGCTTCCCGATACAGCTATCCCCTCTATGCGCTGGCCGGGCTGAATCGAAGCGGCACAGGTATGCACATCGAAGATCTTCTCATCTGCGCATTGCTGATGGCAAGGCTCATCAAAGGTGCGCTGCTGCTGCGATTGATCGAGGATATTTTGAATAGACAACGCAAAGAGTGATTGACATCTCCTTTTGACGGGTATATAATAAATCGTTAAAAATTTCTGTGAAAAAAGGGGAAACTTATGCGTAGAGAAGATCTGAGAAATATCGCTATCATCGCCCACGTTGACCACGGTAAGACCACTCTGGTCGACCAGATGCTCAAGCAGTCGGGCACCTTCCGTGAGAACCAGGAAGTCGCCGATCGCGTCATGGACTCCAACGACCTGGAGCGTGAGCGCGGCATTACCATCCTGGCCAAGAATACTGCCGTTTACTATAAGAACACCAAGATCAACATCATCGACACACCGGGCCATGCCGACTTTGGCGGCGAGGTCGAGCGTGTACTGAAGATGGTCGACGGCGTTCTGCTGCTGGTCGACGCTGCCGAGGGTACCATGCCCCAGACACGTTTCGTTCTGCAGAAGGCACTGAGCCTGGGCCACAAGGTCGTCGTTGTTGTCAACAAGATCGACCGTCCCGATGCCCGCATCGACGAGGTCATTGATGAAGTTCTGGAACTGCTCATCGACCTGGGTGCCGATGACGATCAGCTCAATTCTCCCGTTCTCTTCTGCTCGGGCCGCGAAGGTACTGCATCTCTGTCGCCCCAGGGTCCCCATGAGAATATGATCCCCCTCTTCGACGCCATTCTGGAGTATATCGACTGCCCCGAAGTCGACGAGGAAGCACCTTCCCAGATCCTGATCTCGTCCATTGACTATAACGAGTATGTCGGCCGTATCTGCATCGGCCGCATCGAGCGCGGTGCCCTGCGCAAGAACCAGGATGTCACTGTCTGCCATTACCACAACAGCCACGAGCCCTATAAGGCAAAGATCGTCAACCTCTACTCCATTGAGGGTCTGGGCCGCAGCCCCATCGAGGAGGCCAAGGCCGGCGAGATCGTCTGCCTGTCGGGTATTGCCGAAGTCAACATCGGTGACACCCTCTGCCATCCCGAGTTTGTCGAGCCCCTGCCTTTCGTCAAGATTTCCGAGCCCACCGTTGAAATGACCTTCTCGGTCAACAACAGTCCCTTCGCAGGCCGCGAGGGTAAGTTCGTCACCTCCCGTCATCTGCGCGACCGTCTGCAGCGCGAGCTGCTCAAGGACGTCTCTCTGCGTGTCACCGAGACCGACACCACCGAGGCCTTCAAGGTTGCCGGCCGCGGCGAGATGCACCTGTCCATCCTCATCGAGACCATGCGCCGCGAGGGCTATGAGTTCGGTGTCGGCGCACCTCAGGTTCTCTTCAAGGAGATCGATGGCGTTCAGCACGAGCCTGTCGAGACTCTGGTCTGCGACGTTCCCAACGACTATGTCGGTGCTGTCATGGAGAAGATCGGTTCCCGTAAGGGTGAGCTGGTTCAGATGAACCCCCAGGGCGACACACGTATGCGTGTTGAGTATACCGTTCCTTCCAGAGGTCTGTTCGGCTATCGTAACGAGTTCCTGACCGATACCCGCGGCGAGGGCATCATGTCCACCATCTTTGCCGGTTATGTTCCCTACAAGGGCGACATCCAGACAAGAAACACCGGCTCCCTGGTCGCTTTTGAGACCGGCGAAGCCGTCACCTACGGCCTGTTCAATGCACAGGATCGTGGTGCGCTGTTCATCACCCCCGGCACCAAGGTCTACGAGGGCATGGTCGTCGGCCAGTCCCCCAAGGCGGAGGACATCAACGTCAACGTCTGCAAGAAGAAGCACGTCACCAACATGCGCGCTTCGGGCAGTGACGAGGCCATGCGCCTGGTTCCTCCCCGTCAGATGAGCCTGGAGGCCTGCATCGAGTTCATCGCCGATGACGAGATGATCGAGGTCACACCCAAGAGCCTGCGTATCCGTAAGGTCATCCTGGACAACCAGCTCCGTGCAAAGAGCATGTCCAAGAAGAATAAGTAAAAAAATCTGACCCTCGAAACACTTCGTTGGTTTCTCGGGCCAAGTTGGCTCCGTGCTGCGGCACGGTTTCGCGGCAGCTTTGCGAAGCTGCTCGCGGATTTGTGTGATTTTCCGCCGCG
>JAFYOK010000142.1 GCA_017560175.1 Clostridia bacterium
ACCGTAACCTTTCGCTTGGTGAGAGATCCCTCGACTGACGCTCGGGATGACAGATACGGCCAAATGGCCGCCCTCATCAGTCATCCTTCGGATGCCAGCTTCCCCATTGGGGAAGCCTTCCCGGTCAGCTGTCGATGGAACTGTTCATAGCATCCTTTCCCGTCCGAAATATTTCTTTTTTCCGGAACCTTTTGTGGTATACTGAAGTCAAAACAATACATATAAAAAAGGGGTGTTTTCTGTTTGAAAAAAATCCATAGATCTATGGCGCTCTTTCTGCTGATGGCCATGCTGCTGACGCATACGGCATGGGCAGCACCTGCGGCCACCTTTACCGACGAGCTGGAGACCGCCCGTTATCTTGCCGAGCGTCTGCAGCAGGGGGAAACTTCCGTCCATATCGGCCTGCCCGAGACTTTTGATTATACACTGTGCTATCGATATCTTTCCATGCTCTACCGGGATGCCTATGTTTTCGAATATATCCCAACCCCGACCGGCAGTTATATTCAGATCACCTACAACGATGGGGTCAAGCATGGGGAGGCCAAGGCAGAAGCTGCCCGTCTGGCGGCACAGCTCATAAATCCCGATATGAGCCAGCGGGAGAAGTATCTGGCCATCTATAACGATCTGCTGACCAACATGGAATATGATATGCATGCTGCCCTCAACCAGCAGACCGAGCGCGGAGATGCCTTTTCGGCCTACGGTGCCCTTGTGGATGGCAGAGCCGTCTGCGATGGTATCGCCGCAGCCTATGCCATGATCTGTCGTGCAGCCAATCTGCCCTGCCTCTATGTGGCCAGCCAGGAGATGAATCATTCCTGGAACGCCGTGTGGTACAACGGGGACATCCGCTATATTGATATCACCTACGATCTGACCGGCGATGCAGATACCGACTATTTCATGCTGACGGCCGATCAGCTGGCAAGAGATCACAAGTGGGACCGCGATATGGTCGCCCGTCTGACCGACGCGGTCTGGGATGCGCGCTATGTCAGCGCCTATACGCTGAACGCCATGGGTGGTCTGTTCCGCGGCACCGATCAGGGCTATGAGCTGGATCGAACCCCCACCCGTGCCGAAGCTGCCATCATGCTGGTGCGTTTCCTCGGGTTGGAAAAAGAAGCCCTGGCCGAAAGTGACCACATGCACATGCCTTTCACCGATGTCAATCCCAACCATGCGCCCTATATCGCCATGCTTTATGCTCTGGGGCTGACCCATGGCACCACCGAGACCACCTTTTCTCCCAATGTCGAGGTACAGGCCCGTGATTATATGACCTTTATGCTGCGCGTGCTGGGATATGAGGAGGAAGCAGGGGAGTTTGCCTGGGCCACCGCTGTGGAGGACAGTCTGCGTTTAGGCGTTCTCGATGAGGCGGCGTATGCCGATCTGAACGGGGCAGCCTTCGACCGCGGCCGCATGGCCTGTGTCAGCCTGACCGTCCTGCAGGCGGCCGATCGGGAGGGAAATGTGCTGGCCGATACCCTCATAGAGCGGGGAATTCTGAGCGAGAAAAAAGTCTTGGAATTTCTCGAAAAAAATTAAAAATAAGTGTTGACAAATCTTATGTCATGCTATATAATACATCTTGTTCGCAGCGAGAAACGCTGAGAGCAAGAGATGGCGGCGTAGCTCAGTTGGCTAGAGCATCCGGTTCATACCCGGCAGGTCGTTGGTTCAAGTCCGACCGCCGCTACCATCTAAGGCCCGTTGGTCAAGCGGTCAAGACACCGCCCTTTCACGGCGGAAACATGGTTTCGATTCCCGTACGGGTCTCCACGAAAAGAAAAACCATCTTCTTCGGACGGTGGTTTTTTCTTTTCAATGATGTTTGCCCGGCGGCAAATGATGCTGGCTTCGCCAATGATGACGGCTATACCGAATGATGTGTGTCTTCGACACATGAGGGCAAACATCGCATCATTGCGAATGAAATGAGCAGCATCATGTTTGTTTTGCAAATACATCATTTCGCCGCAGGCGGTACATCATATTCAGACAAAATATTTCTCATGGGTCTGATAGAATACATATTATAGGTTAAGGAGACATAGCTCAGCTGGTCAGAGCGTTCGCCTCACACGCGAGAGGTCATGGGTTCGAGCCCCATTGTCTCCACCAGGAAAAGAAAAAACCATCGTCTTTGGACGGTGGTTTTTTCTTTTCAACGAAGTGTGCCATGCGGCACGAGAAGTACACCTTCGGTGTGTGAAGTGATGCTTCGCATCGTGAAGTGCCTGCAGGCGTGGGTGGCACACTTAACTTCACATCATGCAAAGCATGATACTTCACAGCGGCAGAACCGATACTTCACTTGGCGAAGCCAAACTTCACTCGGAACCTTTCCCCAGGGGAAGGCTATGTCACAAAACATCCTTTTACAAAAAACTTTAAATTTCTTGAAAAAAGGTGTTGACAAATGCATATACATGCTATATAATCTATCTTGTTCGCAGCGGAAACGGCGGACACAAAAGAGATGGCGGCGTAGCTCAGTTGGCTAGAGCATCCGGTTCATACCCGGCAGGTCGTTGGTTCAAGTCCGACCGCCGCTACCATCTAATGGCCCGTTGGTCAAGCGGTCAAGACACCGCCCTTTCACGGCGGAAACATGGGTTCGATTCCCGTACGGGTCACCACGAAAAGAAAAACCATCGTCTTCGGACGGTGGTTTTTTCTTTTCAATGCTGTTTGCCTGGCGGCAAATGATGCTGGCTTCGCTAATGATGACGGCTATACCGAATGATGTGTGTCTTCGACACATG
>JAFYOK010000143.1 GCA_017560175.1 Clostridia bacterium
CGGCTGCGGTCACGATCATCACGAGCATCACCACCACGAGGGCGAATGCTCCTGCGGCTGCGGTCAAGAGCACCACGAGCATCATCACCACGACGGCGAGTGCTCCTGCGGCTGCGGTCACGACCACGGCCACCACCATGCCGACGAAGTCTTCACCAGCTGGGGTCGCGAAACCGCCCTGCCCTTCTCCAAGGCTGAACTGGAGCACATTCTGGAAGAACTGGACGACAGCAGCAAGTATGGCATGATCCTGCGTGCCAAGGGCATCGTTCCTGCTTCCGATGCAGAAAATACATGGTATCACTTTGACTACACCCCCGGCGAGGGTCAGATCCGCACCGGCGCTGCCGACTATACCGGCCGCCTCTGTGTCATCGGCTCCAAGATCGACGAAGCTGCCATCGGCAATCTGTTCGATACCCGCGCCTGATATCCCATTTCAATAAAGGAGGCACATTCCAATGGAAATGCCTGTATATATCTTCTCGGGTTTCCTCGACAGCGGTAAGACCACCTTTGCCACCGGCACGCTGACCGACCCGAACTTCACCGACAACTGCCGTACCCTCCTGCTGCTCTGCGAAGAGGGCATGGAGGAATATCCCATGGACGAGCTGGCAGCCAATAATGTCGTTGTCGAAATCATCGAGGACGAAGACGACATCAATGTTTTCCGCCTCAATGAGCTGGAGCGCATCCACCGCCCCGATCAGATCGTTGTGGAATACAACGGTATGTGGGAGCTGGCCAAGTTTGAAGCCAATATGCCGGCCAACTGGGTCATCTACCAGCAGATCGCCCTGATCGATGCCCCCACCTTTGGCATGTATGTCAAGAACATGGGCGCCATCATGATGGAAAAGCTGATGGGTGCCGACATGATCATCTTCAACCGCACCACCCCCGAGCTGGCCGAAAGTCTGCGCAAGCGCAACCTCAAGATGGTCAACCGCCGTGCCGAGATCTTCATGTCCTTTGAGGACGGCCATGACGAAGAATATGACGACGGCTCCATCTCCCCCTTCGACCTGCGCCTCGACCATCTGGACATCGGCGATGATGAATTTGCCTTCTTCTATGTCGATGTACTGGAGCATCCCGAGCGCTACGAAGGCAAGACGGTCTCCTTTGTCGGCCGCGTCGCCAAGGACAACCGCTTCCCCAAGGGCAGCTTTGTTGCCGGCCGCCATGCCATGGTCTGCTGCGAAGAGGACATCACCTTCCTGGGTCTCATCTGCATGGCCCCCGATGTACTGGACAAGATCCATACCCGCGATTGGGTCCGCGTCACCGCCGCCGTCCGCGCAGAAGAGATCGCCCTCTACGATGGCATCGGCCCCATGTTCTACCCCGAAAGCGTCGAGCTCTGCGAGCAGCCCGACCCCGAACTGGTACAGTTTTAAAGTTTGATCTATGCATAAAAGACTGCCCTCCCGGGCAGTCTTTTTTTATGCGCTGATATAAACATGCACCGAACTATGTAGGGGCCGATGCCCACATCGGCCCGAGGTTAACCGTAGGCAGAGTGATATACATTTGCTCAGCACGGGACGCAGAGGGCTGCGTCCCCTACAAGGTCCTGGCGATTGTTTATAGTCAGCTGCCGCGACATAAGGCTTCCCTAACCCCCATCAAAAAACTTTCAAAAACCCTATTGACAATCATATACCCGTGTAGTATACTTTAGTCAAGAAGAAAAGATACAAAAAAGGTGTAATATAGGAGGAAGAACAATGAAGAGACTGGAAAACAAAGTCGCCATCGTCACCGGCGGTTCCCGCGGCATCGGTTATGCCACCGTACAGGCTTTCCTTCGTGAAGGCGCCACCGTTATTCTGGCCGCCAGCAGCCCTGCATCGGCACAGAAAGCTGTCGATCAGCTCCGTCTGGAGTTCCCCAATGCTGTCATCGATGGTATCGCTCCCGATCTGAGCAATTACGAAGACGTCAAGGCCACCTTTGAAAAGGTCATCGAGACCCACGGCAAGGTTGACATTCTGGTCAACAATGCCGGTATGGCCGAAAGCACACCCTTTATGAACTATACCGAAGAGACCTTCGACAAGGTCATCGATCTCAATGTCCGCGCCCTCTACCACACAACCCGTGCCATCGTCGACCACATGGCCGAGCGCGGCAGCGGCGTCATCCTCAATACCTCTTCCATGGTCGGCCAGCATGGCCAGCCTGCCGGTATTGCCTACCCCACTTCCAAGTTCGCCGTCAACGGTTTCACCCGTTCGCTGGCCCGTGAGCTTGGCCCCAAGGGTATCCGCGTCAATGCCGTTGCCCCCGGCATCACCGAGACCGACATGATGAAGGCCGTTCCCAAGGCGGTCATCGATCCCCTCATCGCCGAGATCCCCCTCCGCCGTCTGGGTCAGCCCGAAGACATCGCCAATGCCTTCCTCTTCCTGGCCTCCGACGAAGCATCCTATATCACAGGCAACATCCTCTCTGTCGACGGTGCTGCCAGAAGCTAAGCCAACCCCAAGAAAAATATCGAGTTGTTGTTACCTAAGATATTCTTCTTTCCTCTCATAATCTTTCACACACCCAAAGGAAAGGCCGCCCCAAAAGGGCGGCATTTTCCTGCGTTGCTGCTTTATTTCATTTTCTCATTGACTTTATAAAAGCACATGGGTATAATATGGATTATCACCCCATATTGTATACTATGGTAATTTTTAATCATAATGGAGGAAAAATTTATGGAAAAGTGGAAGTGCTCTGTTTGCGGTTATATCCATGAAGGCCCCCTGCCTGCCGACTTCGCCTGCCCCCGCTGCAAGAAGCCTGCCGAAGTCTTTGTAAAGCTGGAGGAAGCGCCCAAGAAGAATCCCTATGCCGGCACCAAGACCGAGCAGAACCTGTGGGAAGCCTTTGCCGGTGAGTCCATGGCCAGAAATAAATACACCTACTTTGCATCGGTCGCCAAGAAGGCCGGCTTTGAGCAGATCGCTGCCCTCTTCCTGCAGACTGCCGAGAACGAGAAGGAACATGCCAAGCTGTGGTTCAAGGAACTGGGCGAACTGGGCGACACCGCCGAGAACCTGCTCCATGCCGCAGAGGGTGAAAACTCCGAGTGGACCGATATGTATGCACGCATGGCCAAGGAAGCCGATGAAGAAGGTTTCCACGAACTGGCCGAGACCTTCCGTGGCGTTGCTGCCGTCGAGAAGGCACACGAAGAGCGCTATCTGGCCCTGCTCAACAACGTCAAGAACAATGCTGTCTTCCTCAAGCCCGACGAGCAGATCTGGGAATGCCGCAACTGCGGTCATCTGGCTGTCGGCACACAGGCGCCCGATGTCTGCCCCGTCTGCAAGCATCCTCAGGCCTACTTCGAAGTCAGAAAAGAGAATTACTAATTTCCTGTATAGCATAAAAGAAAGCCGCTGCAACCGCAGCGGCTTTTTGTTGTTTTGTATCAACAGGTACTGAGCCAATGAGCCTTCCCTTGGGGGAAGGCTCCCTATTCCTCAATCAATTCAAATCGATCCTGCTGAGTGGCATCGGGGTATTTCTCCCGATCGACCGGGCTGAAAAACAGGTCAAAGGGGCGCACCCACAGGGCATAATCGCCGTACTCTGCCTGATATACCACCATCTGCTCCCCTGTTTCGCTATGCTTGGCAATGGCGAGGAGGCGGTATTCTTTATTTTTAAAATGACGGTATTTTCCGCCAATGCGAACTTCCTGCATGGGTCACACTCCTGTTGTCAGATGACGGGGAATATCGGAAACAGCTGCCGCCAGATGGCTGCGCTCGTTTTCATAAATGCGCTCGGCAAACTCTAAAATCTTATTCTCGATCCACATACTGGCCGTTGTGCCTTCGGAATAATCGGCTTCGGCAAACATGTGGATGCGGCCATCCATGCGCATCTGCTCCACCTGGCGCATGGCTTTGCGGTCGCCCTTGGGATAAATGGCAAAGGTCGAACCGCCTCTTGCCCCCAGCAGCGAGAAGGCCGGGATATCGCTGGGGCCATCGGCCACATAGATCATATTCTCAAATCGAACGCGGCGCACCGATTCGGCCATCTTGGAATTGACATCGATGTGCGGATTCTGCGGCACACCCTTGTTGATCTCAAAAATGGCACGGGTCTTGGAGGTATTGTCGATGGTATAGCCCAATTCGCTGATGATGGGCTGTCCATCCTGTTCGCTCTCTATAAACTCACAGCCCCATACGGCTTCCACATGCTCCATGACGGCCGAACCGCGGATGATCTCGGCCATGCCTGTGGAGACGATATAGTGTTCCACCTTGATGTCGTATTCCCGATAACGAGGCTCGGAAGCGATCAGCGCCTTGGTGCGCTCGAAGATCCCGGGAATGCCGTTGTAAAAGATCAGCTGCCGGCCATAGCTGCGCAGCTTCTCATTGTTAAGACCGGGGAAGGTACCATTCTTTGCACAGTTGATAAAATGGTTGAGGTAAATGGTCTCGCGGTTGACCCGTACCCCCTGCGTTTGCAGATAGTGCTGGGGCAAGGCCTCGACCTCCGCCCAGAAATCGGCAGAGTTTACGCCATACTCCCGAAAGATGGGGTCCTGCATATAGCCGTTGACCAGCGTTTTGTCAAAGTCCCAGATGACAGCAATGATATTGGCCATAAAATTGCCTCCTTCCACGCATTCCTATACATATATATTATACAATGCATTCACTTCTCATGCAACATACACTAAGGACGCAAAATGCTGCCATTCAGGCTGCAGGGGTCTTGCAGCGCCCTCCCTCTTGACGAAGATGCCCCTTTTGTTTTACAATATTTTCAGAGAAACTGACCCATGAAACGGAGGAATTTCTATGGAAGGCAACATGACCGGCGCCGAGCGCCGCAAGAAGATCCTCAGCCTGCTGCGCCAGTCGGATACTCCTCTGTCGGGCGGTGCGTTGGGTGCGGCCACCGGTGTCAGCCGTCAGGTGGTGGTGCAGGATATTGCCCTGCTGCGTACCGAAGGTCACGAGATCACCGCCACAGCCCGTGGCTATCTGCTGGATGGCCACAGTACACCGACCCGTATCTTCAAGCTCTGCCATACCAACGAACAGACCGAAGACGAGCTCAATACCATCGTCGATCTGGGCGGATGCATTGTCGATGTCACCATCAACCACAGAGTCTATGGAAAAATGACCGCACCCTTGGGCATCAAGAACCGCCGCGGTGTGCAGGCCTTCATGCAGAATATCCATACCGGCAAGTCGACCCCCTTGATGAATATCACGTCGGGCTACCATTTCCATACCGTCACTGCCGACCAGGAAGAGATCCTCGACGAGATCGAAGCTGCCCTGGCTGCAAAGAACTACCTTGCCCCTCGCCTGCCCTACGAAGAAGAGAATGTTTAAAGAAAAAGCACCCGAAAGGGTGCTTTTTTTAGTGAAGAATGGCTGTATACCCTTAGCCTTCCCCTGGGGGAAGGGGGACCATCGAAGATGGTGGATGAGGGACTTTTCCCATCTGCACACAGCTATATTGTCATTCTGAGCGAAACAACGTGAAGTCGAAGAATCTTACACGCAGTTTTGCCAACTGCACCGTAA
>JAFYOK010000144.1 GCA_017560175.1 Clostridia bacterium
AAGGGTAAAAAGCGTACCGAAGTCTTTGGCCGCACCATTCCTACCAAAAGTATTTTTGATGCCATGACTCTGTTCTTCCTGGTTCTTTCGGCTGCAATCTGCGGCGCGATGGTCATTTCCATGGTGGAAGGGGTAGACTTTATGGCAGCTTTTTATGAAACCATGTCAGCCATTGCCACCGTCGGACTTTCGCTGGGGCTGACCCCGGGGCTGGGATCGATTTCCCGTCTGCTGCTCATTCTGCTGATGTTCCTGGGCCGTGTCGGTATCATCACCGTCGGTATGGCGGCGTTGATGCGCGGCAATGACGAGGCCGACATCAAGCTGCCCGAGGGCAAGGTCATCATCGGATAGGAAGGTTATTTGAAGTGTGCTGCCGGTTCTGCCGTGCAGATAGGAGTATAACGCTATGAAATCTTTTGTCGTCATCGGTCTTGGCCGCTTTGGTACGGCCATTGCCCGTGAACTTTCGCTGCTGGGCCATGAAGTTATCGCCATCGACCGCGATGAAACTAAAGTCAATGACATTGCTGACGAGGTCACCCATGCCATGGCGGCTGATATCCAGGACGAAGGTGTCCTGCGCCGTCTGGGTGTCACAGAGTGTGATTGCGCTGTGGTTGCCTTTGCCAGCAGCTTGCAGGATAATATCCTGGTCACCTTATTATTAAAGGAGCTGGGTGTTAAGCGCGTCATTGCCAAGGCACGCAGCGAGATGCACGTTCGCGTTCTTAAAAAGGTCGGCGCCGACCAGATCGTTTTCCCCGAAGAAGATATGGGCATCCGTCTGGCGCGCATCCTCGATTCGGGCAGAGTGCTCGATTATGTCGATATCGGCGGACAGTATCGTGTTGCCGAGATCCGTTCTCCCGAAGACTGGCATGGCAAGAGCCTGCAGGCCCTTGACCTGCGCCGTCGTCATCGTCTCAATGTATTGCTTGTAAAAACCCAGAACGGCAATGGCCAGCTGGTCAATCCGTCTGCGGAATATATCGTTAAGGCCGACGACATCATCGTCGTTATGGGCCTCGACCAGGATGTATCGGAGGTCAGTGATGAAGAATAAGATCACCGCCAGAGAAAACCCCATCATTAAAAATACAGCCAAGCTGCTTAAGAGCAGGGAAGAGCGCCATACCCAGGGGCTGTTCCTCTGTGAGGGTGCAGTCATGCTGGAAGAAGCTGTCCGCAGCGGCGCCAAGATCGACAAGGTCTTTTACCGCGAAGGCATCACACTGCCGGTGGAGCCTGTCGGTGCAGAGATCTATGAAGTATCCTCCGGCGTACTGGAAAAGCTGAGCGACGTAAAGACACCCCAGGGCATTGTCTTTACCGTAGCCATTCCCAAGGATAAGCAGCTGCGCGGCCCTCATGTATTGGCTGTAGAGAATCTGCAGGACCCCGGCAATGTCGGTACGGTTGTCCGTACGGCAGAGGCCTTCGGTATCGACAGCGTCGCGCTGGTCGGCAATGTCGCCGATCTCTATTCCCCCAAGACAGTACGCTCGACCATGGGCTCTATCTTCCGTCTGAACATCTGCAGCTATGAGACCGATGCCTTTTTTGAGGCTGCCAAGGCGCTGGAGCTGCCTGTCTATGCTGCGGCGCTGACCGATACGGCAGTACCCATCGGTACTGTTTCCTTTGAAAAGGCTGCCGTTATGATTGGCAATGAGGCCAATGGCCTTTCGGAAAAAGCCCTTGACAAGTGTGACAAACATGTTATTATACCAATCAATGGTATTCAATCTCTCAATGCTGCCGTTGCTGCATCGATTTTCATGTACGAAATGTCGCAGAGCAGATAAAGGAGCCGAAGTTTTATGATGGAATACAGTGTATGGCTCAGTCGGGTCAGAACTGTCAATAAGCGCAAAAAGGCTGCACTTCTGCAGGCATTCGGCAGCGCACAGGCTGTCTATGAAGCAGGGAAAGCCGAGCTGTATGGTGCGGTTCCCGACCTGACAGCCGCCGATCTGGACGGCCTCTGGGAAAAGGATCTGCGGGCATCTCATCGTATTGCAGAGGCATGCCGCCGCTGCGGTGCGCAAATCATCGATGTCTGCCATCCGCTTTATCCGGCACGCCTTTTAGAGATCGCCGATCCGCCTACTGTGCTTTATGTTCGCGGCACATTGCCCGACCTGAACGGCAAGCTGACGGTGGCTGTCATCGGACAGCGAAAGGCTTCGGCAGCCGGACTCAAGCATGCGTCCCAGATGGCGTATGAACTGTCGCAGAACGGTGTCGTGGTCATTTCCGGTATGGCAGCAGGCATCGACGGTGCAGCCCATCGCGGTGCGCTGGATGGCGGAACACCGACCATTGCCGTAATGGGTACGCCCATTGACAAATGCTATCCTGCATTCCATGCCGAACTGATGGAGGAGATCATCCATCATGGCGCTGTTCTTTCGGAATATGCGCCGGGAGCGCCGACCTATCCGGGCAATTTTCTCAGCCGCAATCGTATTGTCAGCGGTATGAGCCGCGGTATTCTGGTGGTTGAGGCCGGGTATCGCAGCGGTGCTTTGGAAACGGCCGGCAAGGGTCTGGAGCACAATCGCGATATCTTTGCCGTCCCCGGCCCCATCGACAGCCCCGATTATGTAGGCACCAACAACCTGATCAAGGATGGTGCTTATCCTGTCACGGCAGCTGTCGATATTCTGCGCGTTTACGGGGCGGAAGAAGAAGCTCCGGCTGTCCGTAAGCTGCGGAAGAAGCCGGTGCGTCCTCCGAAATCGGAAGAAGATACCATAAACAATAGTGAAAAAACGGCAGAACTGCCGTCAAGTATAAAGCCTGTACAGTCTGCTCTGGAAGCGGCTTTTCCCGTGATGGATAACGCTGAAATTGCAAAGCTGGCCAAGCAGGACGAAGAAGGGGCGATCCTGGCCGCCATTGGCCGCATTGCCCATCTGGATGAGATCATCGAGCGGACCGGACTGCCTGCAGGGCAGGTCATGGTCAGCCTCACCATGCTGGAGCTGCAGGGAAAAGTTTCCCAGCGGCCGGGCAATTATTATGAAAAGCAGAGGTAATGGGAGAAAAATGTCCAAGTTACTCATCGTTGAGTCGCCTGCCAAGGCGAAGACCATCACCAAATATCTCGGCGCCGGTTATGACGTCGAGGCTTCGATGGGACATCTGCGCGACCTGCCCAGAAAGGAACTGGGCGTCGATGTCGAACATGATTTTGAAGTCACCTATATCCCCATCGAGGGCAAGGATAAGATCATCAAGAAGCTCAAGACCGCTGCCGACAAGGCAGAGATGGTCTATCTGGCGACCGACCCCGATCGCGAGGGCGAAGCCATCTCCTGGCATCTGAAAGAGCTGCTGGAACTTCCCGATGACAAGACCTGCCGTATTACATTTAACGAGATCACCAAGCCTGCAGTTACTGCGGCTGTTGCAGCTCCCCGTGAGCTGGATATGAACCTGGTCGATGCCCAGCAGGCACGTCGTATCCTCGACCGTATCGTTGGTTACAAGCTCTCTCCCTTCCTGTGG
>JAFYOK010000145.1 GCA_017560175.1 Clostridia bacterium
GGAGATACCGTTACGATCTATACAGGTACCCGCAGCGAAGGCTGGGAAGATGTATACTATGCCTGCGGCGGCGGTGATCTGCTGGCGCAGGATGGCGCGCTGATTGCTGAGACCACTGCGGCTACTGGAAGAAGCCCTCGCACCATGCTGGGTGTTCGCCGAGATGGCAGCATGGCCATTCTGGTCTGCGATGGACGCAAGAGCGGTATTTCCGATGGTATGACGCTGGCCGAAGGTGCTCGACGCCTGCTTGACGAGGGCTGCATCACCGTCATCAATCTGGATGGCGGCGGTTCTTCGGTAGCATCTGCCCGTTATCCCGGCTATGAGGAATCGACCATCATTTCCGATCCTTCCGATGGCAAGCCCCGTGAATGTGCGACTTATATCCTCTTTACCAATGAAGGCAAGCAGACTGGCAGTACATACGCCAGTGCCGTCTATCCCAGGGATGCACTGGTCCTGGCCGGCGGCACGATCCGACTGGAAGGCAAGTCCTATAATAAAGATTATTTCCCTGTCGAATCCTACGACAGCGGCTTTGTCATTCAGGAAGGTGGCGGCCATATCGATGGCGACCTGCTGATTACCCCGGATCATGACAGTGAGATCACCGTCACCCTTCGCGGTGCCGGCCGATGTGAGGAAGCGGTCATTACAGCCATTGATGAACCTGCCACCCTGTCGGTGGTCAAAAAGGGCACATCCACCGCACTGACCAAGATGGCTGTAGACAGCGGCGAAAGCATCGATCTGGATGTCGTTGTCACCGATGGCCTGCGCACCATTCTGTCCACCGATGAACAGTTCACATTTACGGTCAGCGGCAACATCGGTACCATCGATGAAAGCGGCCGCTTTACAGCCGAAGATGTACAGGGTCACAGCGGCAGTATCACCGTCAGCTATGGCGATACTGCGCATACGGTAGCCGTGACCGTTGGTCATGCACCTCTGGTCATTACAGGCTTTGAGGGCGAGCGTGACTTTACACCGTCCAACGAAAATGGCGGCCTTTCGTCGGTAAAGGTCAATCTGACCGCCGACAGCGCCCGTTACGGCATGGGCAGCCTGGAGATCGCTGCGCAGGCACCGACCGACAGCGGCGACATCGCCCTGTATACTGCCCGCAATCCCATGAAGATCGCTTCCGGCATGCAGCAGCTGACTCTGACGGCTAAGGGCGAAGGCCGCTGGTATATCGATTTCAATGCCGATAACGGTCTGGTTTCCCTGCCCATTGAGATGGATGGCAGCAGCTGGACGCTCAATACCATCACGCTGCCGAAGGGTGTACAGTCGATTGCCGGCTTCCGTGCCGAACTGGAGGCATGGGAGAGAGCCGCCGCATGGCTCGACCAGATCGTCGGCCATTACGGCAAAGCGCAGCCCGATGAACTGGCACCCACGATTGATCTGATCGCCGATGGTGAGAACTTCATTCTGTCGGTCTACGATGATGGTGCCTATGGACTGGAAGCCTCCAATCTGACCGTCAAGCTGGATGGCAGTGTAGCGGCAGATGCTGTATTTGATGAAGAAACCTGCCTGCTGATCGTACCTGTTCCCCAGGATGGTCGACTGCATAAGCTGACCGTTGAAGCGGTCGACTATTTTGGCAACCGCACTCGTTTTGTGGCTGAGAGCCGGGGTGAGATGAACGGCCCCTTTGGAGATATGAATGGACATTGGGCCGAAACCTATGTTAACTACCTCCAGAACAAAGGCGTATTCTCGGCAGATACAGCTTTCCGCCCCCAGAGCAGCTGCACCAATGAGATGATCGCCACCATGATCTCCCGTTATATGGGCATTGATACATCCAAATACGAGAATATCGTTCTGCCCTATGCCGATCTGAATAAGATCCACGATTGGGCTCTGCCCCATGTCAAGGCGCTGTATGCGCTGGGCATCATGCAGGGCGGCAGTGACAGCAGCGGCAATGTATGGTTCTATCCCACCGAAGGTGCCAACCGTGCCCGTGTGATGACCGTTCTCGGCCGCACCATTGCCCGTGGTTATACCTATACCGATGGCGGCTACAGCGACTGGAACAGCGTTCCCGGCTGGGCCAAGGATCACATTTCCCTCCTCAGCCATCTGGGCATCGTCAACGGTTATGGCGGCGGCAACGCAGTCAAGGCCAATGCCGGTATCACCCGTGCCGAAGTGGCGGCTCTGCTGTACAGACTGTATTAAAATGAAAAAAAGAGTGCTGCGTATGCAGCACTCTTTTTGGTTTTATTTGCGTTCAATGCCGTGGTCGGTGAGGAACTTCCATACCAGTTCAGAGAAAATGCTGATGTCGTTGGCAGGGTGGGGGACCTCATCGGGGGTGAACCAGCGCGCTTCGGCCAGTTCGCTTTCCTGCAGGCTGAGGGTCTCGTCGTCGCCGTCCAGTTCGGCAAAGAAGCCGATCATCTGGGAATCAGAGAAGCCCCAGGGCTGGTTCTTGAAGTAGGTGACATTCTTGACCTTGATGCCGACCTCTTCCAGCGCCTCGCGCTTGACGGTCTCTTCAAAGGTCTCGCCGATCTCGCAGAAACCGGCGATCAGGCCATAGCGGCCGGGAGGGCTGTTCTTGCCGCGAGCCAGCAGCAGCTTGCCGTTGTGGGTGATGGCGGTGATGGTGGCAGGGCAGATCTTGGGGTATTCCAGCTGGCCGCACTTGGGGCAGACCATGGCACGTTCGATCTCACTGCGTACAGTAGCTGCGCCGCAGCGGCCGCAGAACTTGCGGGACTGCTCCCAACGGGAGAGCTGCAGGCCTGTGATGACCGAGAATGCGATCTTACGGTCGGGATGGCTGCGAGCCAGCGCAGGTGCGTTGACATAGCGGAAGCCCTCGGGAGTCGAGAGGATCTCTTCATTGATATAGCAGCCCTTGCCTTCCATAAAGAAGAAGTGGTGGCAGGCAGGGGTCAGTTCGCCATAGGTGGGCAGTTCGGGAGCATGTTCGTCTCCCTTGACCAGAATGTCATTGCCGCGGTAGATGTAAAGGGGAGCGCCTTCATAGGCGGGTTCGAGAGAAAAGGCATTGGAAAATACGCCTTCGCCGATATCCTGGATCACGGAAATTCCTCCTTGATGGTTCTTGGTTGATAAAACCATCCTATCATATTTATGCCGCTTCCGCAAGTCGGGAAGGGGAGAACGGTTGGTTTTTTCGTCATTGAATTGAAGGTGGCTTTATGTTATACTTCTATTTATCGTGAGATCCTTGGAAGGGGGAAACTGAATATGAGTATGAAAAATATGTTTACTTTTATTGTTCGTCGTCTGCTGACCATCATTCCGGTTATTTTTGGTGTCACATTTCTGGTTTATGCGCTGATGACCGTTGCACCGGGCAATCCTGAACGTGTGCCGCTGCGCGATATCGATGACCCTGTCCTGTTGGAACAGAAGATGGAAGAGCTGGGCCTCAATGACCCTATGATCGTCCGTTATTTCCGTATGATGAAAAAGATGGTCGAGAAAGAATCGGCCGAAAAGGGCCCTTACAGCGGTATCATCAATAAGATGCGTGTCCATCTGCCCAAGTCGCTGCAGCTTTGCTGTACGGCGCTGTTTTTCTCGGTACTGCTGGCGCTGCCTCTGGGTATCTTTGCCGCTGTTAAACAGAATACCCTCTTTGACGGCCTGAGCATGGCCATCTCTCTGGTGGGTGTTTCCATGCCCAACTTCTGGTTGGGTCTGCTGCTGATGATCTGGTTCGCCCTCAATCTGGGTTTGTTCCCCACAGCCGGTTCCGAAACGCTTTCCCATCTGGTTCTTCCTGCGGCCACCCTGGCCTTTATCAATATGGCCGCCATCGCCCGTGTCACACGCTCGTCGATGCTGGAGGTCATCCGCCAGGACTATGTCCGTACCGCACGAGCCAAGGGTGTTTCGGAGCGCCGCATCATCATCCATCATGTTCTCCGCAATGCCATGCTGCCCACCATCACCGTTATCGGCATCCAGCTGGGCGAAATGCTGAGCAACACCATTATCATTGAGAACATCTACGCATGGCCCGGTGTCGGCCGTCTGCTCATCCAGGCCATCAACAGCCGCGATATGTCCATGATGATTGCCTGTGTTATGATTTTTGCAGTTTGCGTATCCGTCATCAACCTGCTGGTCGACATCCTGTACAGCCTGATCGACCCCCGCATTACCATCCAGTAAGTATAGCATCGGCCTCCGTTTCGGCGGAGGCCTTTTTATTTTTAACGGATTATTCATGGATTTTTTCAGTTGTTCCATGTAAGATAGGAACAGAGATCATACCTTCGGTGGAGGAAAGAATGAAAGACTGTTTGAAAAAATACATGGGGCTGGCTTTATGCCTGTTCGCCCTCTTTTTAGGCATCACCTACTGGCCGCAGGTCTCGGCTTTTCTGTCCCTGCTGCTCAGCGCCGCACGGCCACTGCTGCTGGGCTGTGCCATCGCGTATATCGTTAATCTGCTGCTGAATTTTTACGAAAAAGATCTGCTCGGCGGTTGGAAGGGCAAGCAGGCCGAAAAGTTCAAGCGACCGGTCTGTATCCTGTTGGCGCTGGCCAGTGTATTGCTTATCCTGGTTCTGCTGGTATGGATGATCCTGCCCGAACTGTGGGCATCGGTACAGCTGCTTTTCAGTGAAGTGCCCGGTCTGCTGCAGAAGGGATTGACGCTGCTGGAAGAACGATTCGGCCTGGATTGGATCTATCTGGATGAATTGCTGCTCAAGCTGCAGACATTGGATTGGAAGAACATTGCCGGAAACCTTTACAAAGGTCTGGGAAGTGCCGTTGGTACTGCTGTATCGGTGGTTGGAACCATGGCCAATAAGATGGTCGACTTTGTGCTGGCGTTGATTTTTGCCGTCTATCTGCTGGCCGGCAAGGAGGAACTGGGAAAGAACTGCCGCAGACTTATGGAGGCGTACCTCCGTCCCGAACACCGCGGCCGACTGCTGTATATTGCACGCACCTTTGACCATTGCTTCGGTAAGTTTATCGTCGGTCAGTGCATCGAGGCGGTCATTCTCGGCGGCCTGTGTATCCTCGGTATGCTGCTGTTGGGCATTCCCTATGCCACCATGGTTGGCACGCTCATCGGCTTTACGGCCCTTATTCCTGTGGCCGGTGCCTATATCGGCGGCATTGTGGGCCTGCTGCTCATTGCCACCGTTTCGCCGGTCAAGGCGGTCGTATTTATTGTATTCCTCGTGGTACTTCAGCAGCTGGAGGGCAACCTGATCTATCCCCGTGTGGTTGGTTCTTCCATCGGTCTGCCCGGAATCTGGGTACTGGCGGCCATTACGGTGGGCGGCGGTGTTATGGGTGTGATGGGTATGCTGCTGGGTGTACCGCTCTTTGCGGCCCTGTACCGAATCCTGCAGGAAGATCTTTATCAGAGAGAACAGCGGATAAAGGTACAGAAAGAAAAATAAAGACAAAAAAGAAACCGTCTGCAGAATGACTCTGCAGACGGTTTTTGTGTTATAATCAGTTTAGAAAGCGCGCTCCAGCATGATGATGTGATTTGTGGGAATGGTGAAGCCATACTTGGCTGCGATCTCGTGAAGGTCTTCGCGCTCAGAGGGGATCATGAAGGCCAGCTTGGCAACGCCGCTTTCGCGGAATTTCTGCAGAGCGAAGCGCATACATACATCCAGATCGCCGCCCATCAGACCTATGTGCAGTGCCTTGTCCTTCTGGAAACGGGCACCGATGGCAACCATGTTATCACCATTTTTCCATACCCAGTTGTCGGCAACCAGGCCCTTATACAGGTCTTCGCCCATGGTATAGAAGGTACGGTTGGTGCAGAAATAGTTATGGAAGCCTTCGGCATAGGGCTCGATGGCAGCAGCGGCACAGTGGTGGCAGTCAGCCGGTTCAAAGCCTTCGACAGGCTCGAACTCGGGGATGTTTTCCTTGAGCAGAGTAACTTCCTGGGTCTGGTAGGCAACGTGGAGACCGTTGCGCTCGCCGAGGACCTTGGAGGCATAATTGGTCAGACCGGTATACATACGGACATAGGGAACGTTGTACTTGGCACACAGTTCGATGTAGCGCTTCCAGATCTGAGCACCGCAGCCCTTCTTCTGGTGGACAGGATCGACACGGAGGCATTCCAGCCAGCCCGAGCCGTCAAACTGCGTGGAGAAGCGGCCAAAGCCGATGATATTGCCATCTTCTTCGGCAACAACCAGTTCGCCGATCTCATTATTGAAAAACTCTTCCTGCACATCGTTCAGATACTGCAGGCCGGGAGTTGCCTTGGGTTCGATCTCCAACAGATAAGGCAGGTCCTCGAGGACGCCGGGACGGACTGTAATACTCATAACGGTTCTCCTTTACTTTTGTAAAATAAATAACTGACTTTAATGTATCACGCAATTCAATAGATGTCAATGTTCGGTTTGGCTATTTTATACAAAACCGAGCAGAACGGAGGTTTCTGATATGGATGAAAAACTGGAAAAGTTAAGAGA
>JAFYOK010000146.1 GCA_017560175.1 Clostridia bacterium
AGAGAAGCTGCCGCCCTCGCCGCTGAAGTCATTGCCTGTGGCCGCCTTGGCCGCATCGTTGGCCCAGATGACATAGGGGGTGCTGTAGTAATTATAGAAACCTTCCTCTGTACCGCGATCAAGGCTGATGCCCAGTTCGTCATAAACAAAGGAATTGTCGCCCAGCCAGGGGTTATGGTCGCCGAACAGGACAACAACAACAGGCTCTTCATCGTCACGCAAAGATTCGATCATCTCCTCGATGGCCTCATCGGTCTTGTTGATACCCCACAGATAGTTGTTGAGAATGCGGTAGGCCTCGATGGAATAACCCTGATCCTCGGCAAAGATATGTTCACCATCATAGAGGAACCCATCGGAATAGGGGCCGTGGTTCTGGTAAGTGACCGAGAAGCTGAAATAGGGATCTTCGCTGCTGTCTGTATGCTCTTTGTAGAGATCCATCAAATCGGCAAAGAAGGGGCTGTCCATCATAAGGGCGTCGCCTTCGACGGTATAGCGGTCTTCGAAGAAGTAGTAGTTGTCAAAACCAAACCAATCGGCCACATTGCGGCGATTGTAGAACCAGTCATAGCCGGGATGGCCGCCTTCGGCATAGTAGCCCTGCTCCTTGAGGTAGGAAACATAGGTGGGCAGATCGGTACGGTATTCGCTCATATAGGGATAGCCTGTGATGAAGGAACGCTCGGTATCGATGGTACCGCCGGCGAAGATATTGGTAATCAGCTGACCGCTGATGCCTTCGGCCTGCAGCTGATGCATGTACTCGTAAGGATCGTTGTCCAGTTCCAGTACACCGAACTTGGAGAAGTCGTTGTAGGCTTCCAGCATGATGCCGATGACATTGACCTTCTTTTCCTCGGGAATATCGGCATCTTCAAAGCGGCTCAGATAGGCTGCACTTTCATTCTTATCATAGCCATCGGGAGCCTTTTCGACAGCCGTCTTGATGCTGTGGAGGAAAGGATACATAAAACCGCGGCAGACATACTGGTCGCGATCGGACCAACGGCTGAGGAACCATGCATTGCGGTCGATGTTCTCAGTTTTATTATAAAGAGTGTCATCGAAATAGACGTTGTTGAGCAGCAGTGTGCCGCAGAGGACAAGCACCAGAACCAGAGCAATGCGTGCAGGCCACTTGGTGATGCGTGCGCGCAGCAGCTTGCCGGAAATCACGGTGGCCGCAATGGCGGCAATGACCGACAGAACAACCGCCAGCGAGATAGTGAGGGTATATTCGCCCGTCATATTGGCCGCTTCGGAAAACAGCATCATATCGGCAGCCAGGAAGGGGTCGTTGCGCAGGGTGATCTTATAGAAGTTGATCAGACTGCCCATCAGAACGATGACGCCCGAACCGGCAATGCCCATCCACACCCTGTTGAAAACCAGCCAGAAAAACAGTGCAGCCACAAGAACGGGAAGTGTGTTGAGCGCCAGCAGGGCAGGGGACTTGATATAGGAGATCATCAGCGCTGTCCAATGATTGATGGGAGCAGCGGCAAAATAGAGGCTGACCAGACTGAGACCGACCGCCCAGATCAGCAGCGCACCAAGATTGATGCTCCACCACAAGGCATTCTGTCCGCCTGTGCGGTCACGGCTTTCGCCGCGCAGAAACGCGTAGAATTTTTTTAACATTTGCATATTTTTGTTTCCTGTTAGATCAATTTGTTGCCAAAACGGCACAAAGGATATTATAACCCACCAAGGGCATATGTCAACCAACGGGCAGAGAAAAACCCGCGGCCGATGGCCGCGGGTTTTGAAAACAAAAGAAAAAAGCCGCTTGCCCTCGCGACTTTTTCTGCGGGCTCCGGTTTCCCGGGTGGAAGATGCCCAATATTAAAAGAAAAAATGTTTTTACAATAATAAAAACAGGGATGTGGAGAATCTCCACATCCCTTATTATAGGCAATCAACCTTAATTTTAGTTTAGAGTTTCCAAGAAATTATCCCTTGATACGGGCATCGCCAACCTTCTTGGTCAGCTTACGGTTGTCGAAATACTCCAGCAGCGCAACGGCATACTTACGGGAAGTACCCAGTGCATCACGGAACTCGGCCAGGGTCATCTGACCGTTCTTCTCGATCAGGCTGTAAGCCAGCTCCAGCGCCTGTGTATAGCACTCATTGTGAATATAGATCTGGGCATCCAGACGAACCAGTGTGCCGTCGGCCAGCATAGCATCCATAACCTGTGCGGTCTGCTTGTCACCGCCGATGACGTCGTCGGTGGCAGGAGGCGCAAACGCAGCCTTCTTATACTCGGCGGTCAGCTTGTCCATCAGCTTCTGCAGCTTCTCACCGGCCTCGACCTTGAAGGAGGTGATGGAGATCAGGCCCT
>JAFYOK010000147.1 GCA_017560175.1 Clostridia bacterium
CTTCATCCAGGTGTGTGGTAAATGTGGTGTGGCGGCAATGGTCGGACCAGTAGGTGTCGATCATCTTGAGCTCGGTCAGTGTGGGTGCACGGCCTTCGGTCTTGAAGTATTCCTTCAGGAAGGTCAGGTCGGCAGCATCCATAGCCAGGCCGTATTCCTTGATGACAGCATCCAGATCCTCAGCAGCCATCAGCTCGTCCAGGTGAGGAACAGCAGGTGCCTGGGGGAAGTTGTCTTCCAGGCTCTCGGGCTTGACAGCCGATGCCTCACGGCATTCAACGGGGTTGATCAGAGCCTTGCGGATCTTATTCTTGTCCTCTTCGCTCAGCTTGCCGTAGAAGACATAGACCAGAGCGTTCTTGACCAGAGGACGGTCGCCGCGTGTCATCAGCGCGATGCACTGACGGCAGGAGTCGGCGCGCATATCAAACTGGCCGGGCAGCGCTTCGACCAGCAGAGTCCAGTCGCCGGAGAAAGGCATTTCTTCGTGATAGACTTCGTCGCAGGCAGGCTCGGAGAATACGCCCTCGCAGGCCAGTGCATAGGTAGCCTCGTCCAGGCCCTGGCTGTCGTAACGGTTGAGGATGCGGACGCGCTCCAGACCCTCAATGTTTTCCTCGCCCTTCAGGCGGGCCAGCAGACCCTTGGCTTCGATATCAAAGCCCTGTCTTTTTTCTGTATAACATCTGAAAACATGTGCCATGATGGTTTAGTCCTCCTTGACGAGGGCGCTGTCCTTGCTGCCGATATCCTTACGGTAGAAGGCTCCCTCGAACTTGATTGTGTCAACGCCGCGATAGCAGTTGCGCAGTGCCTGGCGCAGGCTTCTGCCGGTGGCCGATACGCAGAGTACGCGGCCGCCCGATGTGACGAAGCTGCCGTCGGCATTGCGCTTGGTGCCGGCATGATAAACGGTACCGAACTTTTCGGCTTCTTCCAGACCGGAGATCAGCTTGCCCTTCTCGTAGGCCGAGGGGTAGCCGCCGCTGGACATAACGACGCAGGCCGAATAAGCATCCTGGAACTTGACCTTGACCTTATCCAGCTTGCCTGCACGGATGCCGACCATGATGTTGAGCAGGTCGGACGACAGCAGAGGCAGAACGACCTGGGTCTCGGGGTCGCCAAAACGGGCATTGTACTCAATGACCTTGGGGCCGTTCTCGGTCAGCATGAGGCTGAAATAAAGGATGCCCTTGAAGGGACGACCCTCGGCCTCCATGCCGCGGATGGTGGGCAGATAGATCTCGTTCATGCAGCGCTCGGCCATCTCTTCGGTATAAACCGAAACGGGAGAGAAGGCACCCATACCGCCGGTATTGGGACCCTTGTCGCCGTCATAGGCGCGCTTGTGGTCCTGAGCTGCAGGCATGGGAACGATGGTCTTGCCGTCGGTAAAGCACAGAACCGAAACTTCGGGACCGACCAGCATTTCCTCAAAGAGGATGGCCTGATCGGGCTTGCCGTAGGACAGCTGTGCCTGGGCAGCGACGGCTTCCTCACGGGTCAGTGCAACAACAACACCCTTGCCCTGTGCCAGACCATCGGCCTTGAGGACGATGGGAATATTGCACTTCTTGACATATGCCTTGGCTGCCTTGGCATCCTCGGCCATGAAATGTTCAGCGGTGGGGATATGGTATTTTTCCATAAATTCCTTGGCGTAACCCTTGGACCACTCCAGCTGAGCGGCATCACGGGTGGGGCCAAAGCAGGGGATGTCATGCTCTTCCAGAAGATCGACCATGCCCAGGGCAAGGGGATCATCGGGCGTGACAACGACCAGGTCGGGCTGGTTCTTCTGGCAGAAAGCCAGAACGCCCGGCAGGTCTGTGGCTGCGATATCTACATTCTCGCAGAAGGCAGCTGTGCCGCCGTTGCCGGGTGCGACCCAGATCTTTTCAACGGCAACATTCTTAATCAGCGCTTTGGCGACCGCATGCTCGCGACCGCCGCCGCCAATGATGAGAATTTTCATTATGTTCTCCTTCAAATAATTGGATATGTCGGAGTTATAGTTTGGAGGGGAGGATCTCCCCTCCAAACGTATTTCTTAGTGGTGGAACAGACGGATGCCTGTGAAGCTCATGACGATGCCGTACTTGTTGCAGGTATCGATAACATGGTCATCACGGATGGAGCCGCCGGGCTGGACGATAAAGTCGACGCCCGACTTGCGTGCACGCTCGACATTGTCGCCGAAGGGGAAGAATGCGTCGGAACCAACGGTAACGCCGCGGTTCTTGGCGATCCATTCCTTCTTCATCTCGGCTGTCAGGACAGCAGGCTTGGTCTTGAAGGTCTTTTCCCATGTGCCGTCAGCCAGGATATCTTCATACTCATCGGAAATGTAAATATCAATGGCGTTGTCGCGGTCAGCGCGGCGGATGCCGTCGATGAAGTCGAGACCCAGAACCTGGGGATGCTGACGCAGGAACCAGTTGTCGGCCTTGCTGCCTGCCAGACGTGTGCAGTGGACACGGGACTGCTGGCCGGCGCCGATGCCGATGGCCTGGCCGTTCTTGACGTAGCAGACCGAGTTGGACTGTGTATACTTCAGTGTGATCAGAGCGACCAGCATATCGAGCTGAGCCTGTTCGGGCAGCGCCTTGTTTTCGGTGACGATATTGGTCAGCATATCACGGGTGATCTTCAGATCATTGTAGCCCTGCTCGAAGGTGATGCCAAAAATATGGCGCTGCTCGGCAGGCTTGGGAACATAGTTGGGATCGATCTGGATGACGTTGTAGTTGCCCTTACGCTTGCTCTTGAGGATCTCCAGCGCACCCTCGGTGTAGCCGGGAGCGATAACGCCGTCGGAAACTTCCTTGTTCAGCAGCTTGGCTGTATCTTCGTCGCAGATATCGGACAGAGCTGCCCAGTCACCGTAGGAGCACAGACGGTCGGAACCGCGTGCACGGGCATAGGCGTTGGC
>JAFYOK010000148.1 GCA_017560175.1 Clostridia bacterium
GCACTCTCGCCCTTGGCGGTGATGGTGGTGCCATCGGAAGCCAACGCAATGGTGCCTTCCAGATCGGTACGGCGGACTTCGCAGGTCAGCTTCTTGAGGGTGACCGAATGAGGATGGCCGTAGCTGTTGCCCTCGCCGACGGAAATGACAGCGACCTCGGGCATAACGGCATCCAGGAAGTCCTGGCAGGAAGAGGTTTCGCTGCCGTGATGGCCGACCTTGAGGATGTTGCTGCGAACTTCCAGGCCGGAGGCCAGGATCTGCTGTTCGACGGGAACTTCGGCATCACCGGTGAAGAGCGCCGAAACATCGCCGTAGCTGATGCGAAGGACGATGGATGCATCATTGGGGTCATCATAGCCTTGGCCGCCCGAAAGAATCTGGCACCGGGCATCGCCCAGGGAGAAGGTATCTCCGGCTTCGGGAACAGTGACCAGAGATTTGGAGTTGGCCAGATTGTTCAGCAGCTTTTCATAGGTAGCCGATGTGTGGACATAGGGAGAGATATAGGTCTGGGTAATGTCGATATTTTCGACAATATAGGGCAGGCCGCCGATATGGTCGGAATGGGGGTGGGTGGCCACCAGCACATCGAGTTTTTCCACACCCTGTGCATGGAGATAATCGAGGATCTCGGGGCCTGCACCGATCTCGCCGCCGTCGATCAGCATGGTCTTGCCATCGGCAATGATGAGGGCACAGTCGGCCTGGCCAACATCGAGGAAATGGATCTCAAAAGGCTGATCGCCGCCACCGGAAAGGTAGGTGACCAGGGCGCAAAGCAGGGCAATGGCCAGACCCAGCAGGCGCTTGCCGGTTGTCAGATTTTGTTTCTTGCTCATGGTTTATTCAAATCAGTTCCAGAGGTCTTTTCTGCGCTCCATCAGCAGGTCGAAGATACCGATGGCGGCGACACTGTCCACGACAACGCGGGCACGGTGGAAGATGGCAGGGTCGATATGTGCGGTCAGCACCAGCTCCTTCTCTTCCATAGTGACGGGGTCGACGGTCTGCTGCTTCTTGGAAATGGTGGGTGTGGGACGGAAGACGGTGCGGAAGATGACGGGCATACCGTTGGTGATGCCGCCGTTGATGCCGCCGCTCATGTTGCTCTTGGTGCGGATGGTGCCGTCTTCATTGACCCACTGGTCGTTGGCTTCCGAGCCGCCCAGGTAGGCCAGGCCGAAGCCCATGCCGAACTCTACGCCCTTGACACCGGGGACCGAGAAGAGCAGGTGGGCCAGCATGCTTTCGAGGGAATCGAAGAAGGGTGCGCCGATACCGGCAGGGATACCGACAGCTGCGGTTTCCAGTGTGCCGCCGACAGAATCGCCGTCCTCCAGCGCAGCATCGATGATCTCGCGCATCTCTTCGGCTTTTTCGGCATCGATGACACCAAAGGCCAGACCCTGCAGCTTTTCGATCTGGCTGCGCAGTTCGGCTTCGTCGCACTCGGGGAAGTCTTCGTCACGGACATCGCCGCACTGGGCGATATGACTGCCGATGACGATGCCCTGCTGCTCCAACGCTTCCTGCAGGATGGCACCCAGCGCAACCAGGGCAGCCGTGACACGGCCCGAGAAGTGACCGCCGCTGCGGATATCATGGTGGCCGCCCAGCTTGGTCCATGCGGTATAGTCGGCATGGGAGGGACGAAAGACAGGATCGCCCTGGGCCTCGCTCAGGCTGCCGTTCTTATTTTCCAGAACAACGGTCAGAGGTGCGCCGTTGGTCATGCCGGCGGTAACGCCCGACAGCAGGATGGGGGTATCTTCCTTGCGGCTTTCTTCGCTCCAGTCGCCATAGGCGCGGCGCTTAATCAGTGCCTTTTCCATAACCGAGGGATCGACGGGCAGACCGGCAGGCAGACCGTCGCAGGTGATGCCGATAACGGGGCCCTGGGCCTCGCCGAAAACTGTGATCCGCAGATTGCGGCCGAATGTACTTGTCATATATCTGTTCTCCTATAATTATAATGATGGGAAATTTGCGTATATATAAATATTGTACCGTCAAACAGCCAAAAAGACAAGTGCAACCCAATCAAACCGACAGAAACCCCTATCCCCGGGATCCTATAATAGAAGCCAAATCTATAAGCATGACAGAAAGGCAAAGATTATGGCACTGAAAATCATCACCGACTCTGCTTCCGATCTGCCCCAATGGGTCATCGATCGATATCATGTGCAGGTCGTCCCCACCCCTGTGGTCATCAACGGCATCGATCATTTCGACCGCAGGGATATCTTTCCCGATACATTTTATGATCTGCTGCGCGGCGGTGCCGATGTGAAGACCTACCACATCAATGCCGCTATGTTTTATGCTGCCTTTGAACCTTATGCACAGGCTGGGGATGAACTTCTGTATATTTGTTTTTCCACCGGTATTGCCGGGACGTATGGTGCAGCCAATCTGGCCGGAGGAGACCTGCTGGAAAAGTATCCCGATTTTGAGCTGACCATCATCGACTCGAAATGCGCCTCCATGGGCTATGGGCTGACGGTGTATAAACTGCTGAAGATGCAGGAACATGGCGCACCCAAGGACCTGCTGATTGAAGCGGCACAGTTTTTCTGCGCCCATACCGAACATTCGGTGACGGTGGAAACATTGGAATACCTGCTCAAAGGGGGCCGCATCGGCAGAACATCGGCCACCGTCGGCAGTTTACTGGGCATCAAGCCCATCCTTACGGTGGATGACAGAGGTGTATTGGTTTCAGCGGAGAAAGTGCGAGGCCGCAAGGCGGCCTTGGAGCGGATCTTTGCCCGGACAGGGGAAGCTGGTCGCGACCTTGAGCGACAGACGGTGGCGGTTGTCCATGGGAATTGCCCCGAGGTCGCCCGTGAACTGGCCGACCGTCTGCTGAAGGAATACCGCTGCAAGGAAGTTATCATCAGCGAGGTCGGCTGCGCCATCGGCGCACACACAGGGCCGGGTATCGTTGGCATCATCTGCAATACCGAAGTCGATCCACAGTTTGAAGTATGGCTCTGACTTTATAGATGAATCCCCCATTTCCTTTGGGAAACGGGGGATTTGTTGCATATTACACAGATAAGATTGGCCGTTCTGTTGATGGACAGCCATTGCTTTGGGTGATATAATATCGAAGATTGTATATTTATATACCCTAAGGAGAAAAACTATGACAAACGAGAAAAAACTCCGATGGCATCCGGCTTTTAATACCGTTCTTGCCTACATCGGCGTACAGATCGGTCTGATGACCATGCTGGCCTATTCGGCAAGCCTTTTTATGAACGTCATCGCCGAAGACCTCAACACAGCGGTCGGCACCACACAGCTGCGTTTTATCCCCAGCTCGCTGGCCACCATCTTCCTGCTGCCTTTCTGCAACCGTATTTATCAGAAGCTGGGCTTCAAGCAGGGTCTCTCTCTGGGCGTTATTCTGTATGCCCTGGGTTATGCCCTCATGAGCTTTGCGCCCAACGTCATCGTCTATATCATCTGTGGTATTCCCATCGGTCTGGGTACTGCGCTGGCCCTCTTCTTCGGTGGCCCCCTCATGCTCAACGCATGGTTTGATAAGGGCACAGCCATTGCCATTGCCATCCCCAGCGCCGTTTCTTCCTTCACAGCTTCGCTGGTCACGCCTCTCATTCAGAAGATGATCGTAAACTGGGGTTGGCGTACAGCCCTCTGCACCGTTTCCATGATCGGTATGGTCATCGGTGTCCTGTTCGTCATGCTCTTTGCTTCGGCAGCACCCGAGACCCGCGGCCTCAAGCCCTACGGCTGGACCGCCGACAATGGCGGACAGGGCGGTGCACGTGTCCTGCGCGGTGTTCGCAAGGATGTTGTCCGCAAGTCCTCTGTTTTCTACATGCTCTTTGCCGTTATCATGATCCATGCCTTCCCCGGCACCATTATGCGTTATATCCATCCTCTGGCGCTGAGCGGCGGCTTCTCGGTCGAGCAGGCCACCTTTGCTGTTTCCCTCTTCTCGCTGGCAACCACCATCACCATGCTGGTCGGCTCGGTTATCGGCAACAAGCTGGGCCTCAAGCGCTACACCCTGCTCTTCGTTCTGGTCAATATTGGTGCATACCTGTTGGCAGCTTACAACGGCGGTAATTATACCCTTTTCCTCATCGGTATTGCAGGTATGGCCATCTACGGCCTGGGTCAGATGCAGCAGATGGGTGCCAAGCAGATCTTCGGTACCCTTGAACTGGCCGAGATCCTGCCTCTGGTCAACATCGGCTACAATGTCACCAATATGATCGCCAGCTCGGCCATCGGCTATGTCTACGACTTCACAGGCAGCTACAAGGCCATCCTGGTCGCGATTGCTGCCATGTACGCCATCAGCTTCGTTCTTGTCTACATCATCTATAAGAAGAAGGACGAGCTGCCCTGGGAAGAAAAGGTCGCATAAAACAAGTTCCGATCTATTTAAAACCGCCTCCCATCCGGAAGGCGGTTTTTATCTTTAGAGGAAAAACTTGACGAAATGACAGATTTTGATAAAATGTTTTGTATAACAAATTATTAAAACGGTGAACTATCATGTCTGAAACAAGAAAACGCTATATCGGTCGCCTGATCTTCCGCATCCTTATCCTGGGGGTGTGTGTCTGGACGGCCATCGCCCATCCTGAAGCCTACAACATTCTGGAGGGCTACAACTTCTGGAAGGGATTCTCGCCTTTCCACATCCTGTGGATCCTCTGGATGCTGGATATGCTCCAGCAGATCATCCCTGCCAAGAACAAGGTCGCCCTGGGCTCCCAGAAACTGTGGGAAAATCGCTTCCGTCCCATCCGCGACCGTATCAACTGGGAAGGCCTGCGCAAGTATATTATCAGCACCACAAAAGCAGCCTATAAGGTAGCCATCGTATGGATCCTGTTCATTGCGGCCATCGGTATTGGCTATTACTGCGGCCTTTATAACAAGACCGTTCTCTTCCTGCTTACTGCATTCTTCTATGTCTGCGACCTGATCTGCGTACTGGTATGGTGCCCCTTCCGTCTGATGATGGGCAATCGCTGCTGCACCACCTGCCGCATTTTCAACTGGGATCACCTGATGATGTTCTCCCCCATGCTCTTTGTGGGCGGTTTCTACGGCGTCTCTCTGCTGGTCATGTCCATTGTGGCATGGCTGATCTGGGAGCTTTGCATCATGCTCTATCCCGAACGCTTCTGGGAAGTCACCAATGTGGCTCTCCGCTGCACCGAATGTACCGATAAACTCTGCACCCAGTACTGCCCCAAAAAGAAGAAATAATCGGCCTTGGTAAATAATTTTCAAACATTAGGGCGCTGCAGTTGACCTTTGCAGCGCCCTTGCTTACAATAAGAGGCAGAAAATAAATCCCGGAGTTGTATATGAATCAAATGCTTGAAAAAATCAGACGCAAAACGGCTACTCTCATGCAGGGCCGTTATGGTATTGACCAGTTCTCAGCCTTTCTGATGAAGGCAGCGCTGGTATGCATGGCGCTTTCCTGGCTGGATGCCTTGTCATTCCTCTATGCATGGGGAATCCTGTGGATCGGCTATGCTGTTTTCCGCATGATGTCCCGTAAGTTTGAAAAGCGCCGCGCCGAAAATACCGCCTTTCTGCAGATCAACTATAAGTTCCGGACCGCTCTTTCGGAATATAAGGTTCGCTGGAAGGAGCGCAAGAAGTATAAATACTTCAAGTGCAAGGGCTGCAAAAAGCTGCTGCGTGTTCCTCGCGGCCGCGGTAAGCTCAACGTCACCTGTCCCAAGTGCGGACACAGAATGGTACAGAAATCCTGATTTTTATGCCCTGCCGATGATCGGCAGGGTATTTTTCGCCTGTTTACTTTATTTAAATATTCTGTTATAGTATTATCATATAAAAATATGGGAGGACAATATGGAGCGCAAATGCACAGCCTGTGGAACGGTTTTGAAATATGCAGGGCAGGAGAAACTGCAGCTGGGAAAGACCAGCTGGCTGTTGGGTGATCTGCCGAATCTGTTGGCCGGTGCGCTGCAGGTACATATATATTATTGTTCCGGCTGCGGCAAGATCGAGTTCTATGCCGCAGGAGAGCAGCCTGCGGAAGATGGCAATGGTATGGCGCAGGTGAAATGTCCCTATTGCGGTCATCTTCATGATATGGACGATTCCCGTTGTCCTTATTGCAATCAGAGGCTAATGGATATTACATAAACTACAGGAGGAACCAATTATGTCTGACAAGGTCACCTATTTTGAAAAGAAAGGCCCCGAAAATACCGAAGCCACCCTGCGTCTGGCCGTCGAAGCGGCCAAGGAACTGGGTATCGGTAAGATCGTCATGGCCTCCAATACAGGCCGCACAGCAAAGGTTCTGCTGGAGCAGGTGGGCTGCGAAGGTCTGGATGTTACCGTCATTGCCTATGCCTACGGACAGAAAGAACCTGGCAACAATCCCATGACACCCGAGACACGCAAGGAACTTCTGGATAAGGGCGTTCATGTTCATTCGGCGGCCCACACCCTCAGCGGTGCCGAACGCAGCCTGTCCACCACCTTTGGCGGTGCATATCCTGTCGAAATCATTGCCCATACCCTCCGTATGTTCAGCCAGGGCGTGAAGGTCTGTGTGGAAGTATCGGCTATGGCAGCCGACGGCGGCTACGTCATCGGCGGTGAACCCATCATTGCTGTCGGCGGTACAGGCGGCGGTGCCGATACCGCACTGGTACTTCGACCCGAAGTTTCCAGCAAAATCCTCAAGACCAAGATCGACCGCATCATCTGTAAGCCCATCCTCGACTAAGAAAGGACAGCACCATGAAGGAAATTTTCGAACGCCGCAGCATTCGTAAGTATACAGCCGATCCCGTTTCCCTCGAGCATGAAGAGAAGCTGCTTCGCGCAGCCATGCAGGCGCCTTCGGCCGGCAATGAACAGCCCTGGGAGTTTATCGTTGTCCGCGATCCCGAAACCCTGAAGAAGATGACCGAAGGACATCCCTATTCCACACCGCTGCTGGGCGCTCCCTTGGGCATTCTGGTCTGCGGTGATGTCAATAAGCAGAAGTTTAATCCCTATGCCTACTGGGTACAGGATTGCTCTGCAGCCATTCAGAATCTGCTGCTGGAAGCTCAGCATCTGGGGCTGGGTGCCGTATGGATGGGTCTCCATCCCATCAAAGAGCGCGAAGATGTGCTCATCAAGCTGTTTGAGCTGCCCGAAGGCATCATTCCTCTGGGTATGATCGCTGTCGGCCATCCGGCGCAGACAGTCTCTCCTGTCGATCGCTACCTGCCCGAGCGTGTCCACAGAGAAAAGTGGTAAAAATATTGGCGAAAACCCCACCAACGGTGGGGTTTTTGTTGCATTTTACGGCATGGTTCAGTAAAATAAAGACATATATCTAACCGAAGGAGGTGGGTTCTGTGCCCGAAGGAACATTTGTAACAGTCTGTGGCTTTTCGGCCTATCGAGGCATCGAGCCTTTCCAGATCGGCGCTCGATTTATGTGCCAGAAAGAGCCCAACAACCCCCATGACGATGAGGCCATTCGTGTCATGGACGACAGCGGCATGACCATCGGTTATCTGGCCAATGGCGGCAATACCCGTGCCAACGGTACCCTTTCGGCTTCCCGTGTCTATGACCGCGTGGGCAATCTCTTTGTCATAGAAGTCTGGTTCACAACGAGAACAAAAATCATCTGTAAAGTCATAAACTTTGATGCAATGGAAGGTGTAGTATGAAACTTGTAACCTATCGCTACAACGGCAAGGAAAGCGTTGGCGTTCTGACTGCCGATGATAAGAATATCATGCCTGTATGGCCCCTCGGCCTGCCCTACAACACCATGCAGGAACTGATCGAAGGTCTGACCGACGAACAGCGCAGCCTGCTGAAAAACGGCAGAATTCCCGGTCTGTCCTTGGAGGAGGTCGAATTGCTGGCCCCCATCCCCGTTCCCCGTCAGGATATCGTCTGTCTGGGCATCAATTATATGGCCCATGCCGAAGAGGGTGCCCGTTATCACAACGAGGCCTTCGGCGGCGAGCGTCCCTTCCCCATTTATTTCTCCAAGCGTGTCAATGAGGCTGTCGGTCACGGCGGCTTTATCGAGAGCCACAGCGACATCGAAGAGCGCCTCGACTATGAGTGCGAGCTGGCCGTCATCATCGGCAAGGATGCCAAGAATGTCAAGGAAGGCGAAGAATGGGATTATATCTTCGGCTACACCATCCTCAATGATATTTCGGCCCGTATCCTGCAGACCCGTCATAAGCAGTGGTATTTTGGCAAGAGCCTGGATGGGTTCACGCCTATGGGCCCCTGGATCGTCACCCGTGATGAGTTCCAAGATCCCCCTTCGCTGGCCGTTAAGTCCTACGTCAACGGCGAGCTGCGCCAGAACAGCACCACCGATCTGCTGATTTTCGATATTCCCTACGTTCTGCGCGAGCTGACCCAGGGTATAACCCTCAAGGCCGGTACCATCATTGCTATGGGTACGCCTGCCGGCGTTGGTATGGGCTTTGATCCTCCTCGCTTCATGAAGCCCGGCGACGTTGTCACCTGCGAGATCGAAGGTATCGGTCAGCTGACCAATACTGTAAAATAAAAAA
>JAFYOK010000149.1 GCA_017560175.1 Clostridia bacterium
TCTGTCCTCTCATGCCGCAGGCGCACCCCATCTGGGCCGCTCGGCGCTGGATGCCGTAGAGTGCATGAACGTCATGGTCAACTATCTGCGTGAGCACATGATCGATGAAGCACGTATCCATTATGCCGTCATCAACACCGGCGGTACTGCCCCCAACGTCGTACAGAGCGAGGCACAGGTCCTCTATGCCATCCGTGCCCCCAAGGTCACCCAGGTCAAGGAGCTCTTTGAGCGTGTTTCCAACTGTGCCAAGGGTGCTGCACTGGGTACCGGCACAACCGTAGATATCAAGCAGGTTTCGGCTTATTCCGACTATATCTCCACCGATGTTATCGCCGAGCGTCTCCAGAAGCACATGGAGGATATGCTGCCCATCGGCTATACCGAAGAGGAAATGGCTTACGCCAAGAAGTTCCAGGAAGTCATCACCGACCTCGACCGCAAGAACCTGCAGGCTGCAGCCAAGCGCGTCGGCGGTAAGAATGCCAAGGAGATCCTCGACAAGCCTCTGTGGGACTTCATGACCTATCCCAAGGGTGGCAGCAAGGGTTCCACCGACGTTGGCGACGTATCCTGGGTCGTTCCCACCGGCCAGTTCGGCGCCGTTACATGGGCAGCCGGCACACCCGGCCATGCATGGCAGGTCGTTGCACAGGGCAAGAGCCCCGTTGCACATAAGGGCGTTCTGTTTGCCGCCAAGATCCTGGCTGCAACCGCTTACGACTTCCTCACCGATCCCGAGCTGGTTCAGAAGGCCAAGGATAACTGGCTGGAGATCCTCGACGGCGAGACCTACCCCGGCGCTCTGCCCCCCGATGCGAAGCCCCACATCTGGTAAACTTCGTTTACAACGATATTCGTCCTGTGGACGAGTGATATATTCCTGCGGAATGTGAAATTGCCCTGCGGGCAGTGATATATTTGCCTGCGGCAAATGTTGAAGTGTATTTGATAAGAAGGCAGGAGAACCTGAGCCTTCCCCTGGGGGAAGGTGGCATCCGAAGGATGACGGATGAGGGACAAGATAACTCCTTGCAAAATTAAATACGGTCTAACGACCGCCCTCATCAGTCAGGCAAGCCTGACAGCTTCCCCGCGGGGGAAGCCTTCTGTTAAAAATGAACAGCCCTTCGGGAGATGGTTCCCGAAGGGCTGCTTCCATATAAAGGGGTCGATTCTGAAAAAGGCAGAAAAAAAGCCCAAATTGGCGATTTGACCAACCTGGGCATGAAATCTTGGTTAAATTAGGGCATTTCCGTCATTGACGGCTTGCCATAAGGGTGATATAATACTATACTGCATCGGAGTATGAAATGCTTAGCGCAAAACTACAGCATTAAAATAACAAAAGTCAGCGAAGATTTCAAGAGGAAATAACGGTAAATCGCTGAAGATGATGCAAAAACAATCCACTGGCTCGGGTGTATCACGGTACATCCGAATGAACATAGATCGGCAGTATCAGAGGCTGATACAAACTGAAGAATGGAGTGAAACTGATCATGAAGGACATGCGCTGCGGAAGAAAAGTCCGCAAAAGCTTTTCCAGAGTAGACGATATTCTGGAAATGCCCAATCTTATCGAGGTTCAGAAGAAGTCCTACAAGTGGTTCCTCGATGTGGGCCTCAAGGAAGTCTTTAAGGATGTCGGTGCCATTACCGACCATTCCGGCAACCTTGAACTTACATTCCTCGATTTCACCATCGATGAAAACCCCAAGTACTCGATCGTCGAGTGCAAGGAGAGAGATGCAACCTATGCAGCTCCTCTGAGAGTCAGAGTCAGACTGCGCAATAAGGAAACCGAAGAGATCAAGGAGCAGGAGATCTACATGGGCGACCTGCAGATCATGACTCCTTCCGGCACCTTTATTATTAACGGCGCTGAGCGCTGCATCATCTCCCAGATCGTTCGTTCGCCCGGTATGTATTACAGCCTCAACCACGACAAGCCCGAAAAGCCCTCTCTGCAGAGCACAATCATCCCCTACAGAGGCGCATGGCTGGAGTATGAGACCGATGTAAACGACGTTTTCTACGTCCGTATCGATAAGAACAGAAAGATTCCTGTCACCTGGCTGATCCGTGCCATCGGCATCGGCACAGAGGCTGAGATCCTCGACCTGTTCGGCGAGAACGAATACATCCTGGCTACCCTCGAGAAGGATAAGGAAGCCAAGAGCGGCGATAAGAAGATCCCCGTCAAGAACACCAACGATGCTCTCGTTGAGATCTATAAGAAGATGCGTCCCGGCGAGCCTCCCACGGTTGAAGCCGGCCGTACTCTGATCAACAACCTCTTCTTTGATCCCAAGCGTTACGATCTGTCCGCAGTCGGCCGCTACAAGTTCAACAAGAAGATGGACATTTCCAAGAGACTGGCTAACCAGACTCTGACACAGCCCATCGCCGATCCTCTGACCGGCGAGCTGCTGGCGCTGCCCGGTGAGAAGCTGACCCGTGAAAAGGCAGCCGAGATCGGCAAGCGCGGCGTTAATGTTGCCTACATCGAAGTTGGCGAAGGCAAGGAGTTCAAGGTCTTCTCCAACGGCATGGTCTGGCTGCATGACTTCGTCGATTGCGACGAGAAGGAGCTGGGCGTTCTGGAGCGCGTTCGCTTCGACGTTCTGAAGAACCTGATGGACCAGTACAGCGGCGAAGAGCTGATCGAGGCCATCAAGGAAAACCTCCTGGAGCTGACACCCAACCACATCACACCCGATGACATCCTGGCTTCTATCAACTATCTGCTGTGCCTGGGCTACGGCATCGGCACATTTGATGATATCGACCACCTGGGCAACCGCCGTCTGAGAAGCGTCGGCGAGCTGCTGCAGAACCAGTTCCGCATCGGCTTCAGCCGTATGGAGCGCGTCATCCGCGAGCGTATGACCATCCAGGATCTGGACATCGTCACACCCCAGTCCCTGGTCAACATCCGTCCCGTAACTGCTGCTGTTAAGGAGTTCTTCGGTTCCTCCCCTCTCAGCCAGTTCATGGACCAGACCAACCCTCGGGCCGAGCTGACCCACAAGCGCCGTATGTCCGCACTGGGCCCCGGCGGTCTGTCCAGAGAGCGCGCCAGCTTCGACGTTCGAGACGTTCACTACAGCCACTACGGCCGTCTCTGCCCCATTGAGACTCCTGAAGGCCCCAACATCGGCCTTATCAACTACCTGGCTTCCTACGCAAGAGCCAATGAGTACGGCTTCCTGGTCACTCCTTACCGTAAGCTGGAGAA
>JAFYOK010000150.1 GCA_017560175.1 Clostridia bacterium
CCTTTCCTTCGTCGGTATCGGCATCTCTGCCCCTGCCGCCAGCTGGGGTACTCTGGCCAACGAAGCCAGAACCCTGATCGAGAGCTATCCCATCCAGATCATCTGGCCGGTTCTCTCCATCTGTCTGACCATGCTGTCCCTTAACTTTATCGGCGACGGCGTCAGCGATGCATTCGACCCCAAGAAGAAATAAGGTGTAAACAATATGAGCTTACTTGAAATCAAAGATCTGGTCACCAGCTTTGCCACCGAGCAGGGCAAGGTTCAGGCCGTCCGCGGCATCTCCTTTTCGGTAGAAGCCGGTGAGATCGTCGGCGTCGTCGGCGAATCGGGCTCGGGCAAGAGCCAGTCGATGTATTCCCTCATGGGTCTGCTCAGCGACAACGGCACCGTTGAAAGCGGCTCGATGGTCTTCGACGGTCGTGAGATCTCTCCTGCCTGCTTCGAAGGCACCCATGCCGAATGGGAAAAGTATATGGAAGATATCCGCGGCAATACCCTGTCGATGATCTTCCAGGATCCCATGTCCTTCCTCAATCCCGTACTGACCGTTGAAAAGCAGCTCTGCGAGCCGCTGATTTATCATAAGAACATCAAGAATAAGGCCGAACTGCATAAGATGGCCGTTGAACTGCTGACACAGGTCGGTATTCCTTCTCCCGAAGACCGCCTCAAGCAGTATCCCCACCAGCTGTCGGGCGGTATGCGCCAGCGTGTCATTATTGCCATTGCTCTGGCTTGCGGCCCCAAGCTGATTATTGCCGACGAACCCACAACCGCTCTGGACGTTACCATCCAGGCCAAGATCCTCGAGCTGATCAAGAAGCAGCGCGACCGTCTGGGTTCCGGCGTTATCCTCATCACCCACGACCTGGGCGTTGTTGCTTCGACCTGCGACCGTGTCAACATCATGTACGGCGGCAAGATCGTCGAGACCGGCACCGCTGATGAAGTTTTCTACAACGGCATGCACCCCTATACCAAGGGTCTGCTGGCCTGCGTCAACAACCCCGAGGACGAAGACCGCAAGCTGCGTCCCATTCCCGGTTCGCCCCCCGATCTGCTGGCACCTCCTGCAGGCTGCCCCTTCGTCGACCGCTGCGAGCATGCCATGAAGGTCTGCAAGCTCTATCCCGCACCGGAGACACAGCTGTCGGCCACCCATAAAGTAAACTGCTGGTTAACAGAGAAAGGAAAGATCTGATATGCCCCAGAATACGATCCTCAAGGTCGATCACCTGAAGACCCATTTCCAGGTCGGCAAGTCGCTTTTTGGCCCCAAAAAGTATCTGAAGGCCGTCAATGATGTTTCCTTTGAAGTCGGCACAAAGGAGACCTTCGGTCTGGTCGGCGAGTCCGGCTGCGGCAAGAGTACCCTTGGCCGTACCATCGTTAAGATCTACAACCCCACCGATGGTAAGATCCTCTATAAAGATCAGGACGTTGCAGCCCTCAAGGGTGCCGAACTCAAGCAGTTCCGCAAGGAAGTCCAGATGATCTTCCAGGATCCCTATGCATCCCTCAATGCCCGTATGACGGTCGGTGAGATCATCCGTGAGCCCATGGATATCCACAACCTCTACAGCAGCCAGAAGGAAAGAGACGAGCGTGTCAGCCAGCTGCTGGAGATCGTCGGCCTCAAGCCCGACCATATCCGCCGCTATCCTCACGAGTTCTCGGGCGGTCAGCGCCAGAGAATCTCCATCGCCCGTACCCTGGCTCTGGAGCC
>JAFYOK010000151.1 GCA_017560175.1 Clostridia bacterium
ACAAACAGCTCCTATGCTTCTGAGGCTTCCGATCCCTGCGCAGTTACAACTCTCAAGGCTGCACAGGCTGCTCCCGATGCGCTGACTGCCGCTGATCTCACCGTCACCGCAGACTCCATCACAGTCAACGTAGCTACAGGTTATGAATATGCGATCTCCACCAATCCTTCCGATTGGTCGGCAAACGGTATCTTCGCAAATCTGCTGCCCAACACCCAGTATCAGGTATTTGCAAGACTGGCTGAAACAAACAGCGCCTATGCTTCCGAGGCATCCGCTCCCTGCACAGTCACAACCCGTAAGGGTACACAGGCTGCACCTGCTGCTCTGACAGCTGCCGATCTGACAGTTGCCACAAACAGTATCAAGGTCAAGTCCCCTGTCGAGGGTTACGAATACGCATGCACAACCAAGGATGCCGGTGTTCCCAATGAAGGCTGGAGCAAAGACGGCAACTTCACAGGTCTGTCTACAGTAACAGCGTACGACATCTATGTACGTGCAGCCGAAACCGATACCCTCGAAGCCTCTGCGGCATCGGAAGCTTGTTCGGTAACAACAAAGAGCAGACCCAGCAGCGGCTCTAACAGACCGTCTTCCGGATCTTCTTCCTCTGACGAAGATACACCTAAAACCGAAACTGTCACTAACAGCGACGGCTCCAAAACCACAACAAAAACATACTCTAACGGTACTGTAATCGAAACGACCAAATACTCCGATGGCTCCAGCCGCGTTGTCGAAACCAAACGCGATGGTACCGTAACTACCACGGAAACCGATGCTGAAGGTAACATCACCCAGACGGTGGAAGAGCCTGACGGTACAGTTGTCACAACGGAAACAACCAAGGATGGTACAGTAACCGAAACCATAGAAAATACAGATGGTACATGCCAGATCACTGTTGTAACACCCGACGGCACAATCGCCAAAACCATGGTCGATGAATATGGCACTGCAGATGTAACCGTAAGGATAGGTGGCACTTCCGGTACAGATGGTGCCGTAACTCTGCCCATCACTGCTCTGGAACCGAATGTCAATAGTATGGATGCAGACAGCCTCACCATCAAGACCTCCGACGGCGCCGGAGAAGCAACCGTAACCATCCCTGTAACCAACATTGATGCCGGTACAGTTGTCGTTATCGTAAATCCCGACGGTACAGAAACCATTCTGAGAGATATTGTCGTTGGCGACGAATCGGTAACCATCACCGTCCCCGACGGTACAAAGTTGAAGCTCATCGACAATGCAAAAGAATTTTCGGATGTTTCCGATAATTCCTGGTTTAAGGATGCGGTAGACTTTGCATCTTCCCACGAACTGTTCAATGGTACATCTGATACCACCTTCACGCCCGATTCTACAATGACACGCGGTATGCTGGCACAGGTACTGCACAACCTGGCAAACAACCCCGATGCCGGAAACGAAGAAGGCTTCACCGATGTATCCGGCGACCAGTATTACTCCGAAGCCGCTGCCTGGGCTGCTGAACAGGGCATCATCAACGGTTATGGCGATGGCCAGTTCGGCGCTGAGGATGCAGTCACCCGTGAACAGCTGGCCGCTCTGCTCTATCGTTATGCCGGCCAGCCCGCGGTCGACGAAGGCTCCGAACTTTCCAATGGTGATGCCGGAGAAGTCAGCACATACGCAGAGCCTGCCATGAGATGGGCCGTTGAAAACGGTATTATCACCGGCGATACAAAAGGCAATCTGATGCCCAAGAGCGATGCTAATCGTGCCCAGGTCGCTTCCATGCTGATGCGCTTCTGCAAGAATGTTTAATCTCATCATGGATTGATCTCGTTCTTTACTGACAATTCAATTACAATGCACAAAGCCCCTGCGGAACTTCCGCAGGGGCTTCTTCTATGGATTTATCTGCCGCGTCTGCGCACATCCGCAGCGATGGATTTTCTCCAACTCTCGCCGATGGCACAGCCCTTTCGCACAGCGGTCACCGCTTCGGCAACCGCCTCGAAGCCGAGGCTTGTACCCTCCGGGTCAGCTCGATAGTTGGCCGCGCGTTCGGCTGCAATGCCCAATCGTCCGGCCTCCTTGGCGGCATCGATGTTGGCTCCCAGGAAGAGAAACTCCCAGCCGTACTTCTCCTTCTGCCGCTCGATCATCTGCCGTACGCGAGGGTAATCATACTGTCGGCTGCTGTTCTCATATCCGTCGGTGGTGATGACGAACAATGTCCTGTCGGGTCGATCTTCGGCACGGGCATATTTATGGACGTTGCCGATATGGTGGATGGCTTTGCCGACAGCATCCAGCAGCGCTGTCGTGCCGCGCACGGTATAGTCTTCTTCGGTCATGGGCGGGATCTGTTCCAAAGGCAAGCGATCGTGAATGACCTGTGTCTCGCTGTCAAACAACACGGTAGATACCACCGTCTTCTCGGCTTCCCTCTTCTGCTTTTCGATCATGGCGTTGAAGCCGCCGATGGAGTCACGCTCCAGACCTGCCATGGAGCCGCTTCGATCCAGAATAAATACCAGTTCTGTCATGTTTTTCTCCTCCTTTGCTTGATTGCATCTTCATTCTAATGCAGACACCAAAGGATAAGGTCGCATGACGGGCGACATTTTAGAAAAAAAAGCCACATCCGAAGATGTGGCTTTGAATCCGGAAAGAAAGATTTACTTGTTCTTGTCGAACTTGGTCAGGCTCATGACCAGTGCAGCACAGCCGATCAGACCGACAACGTTGGGCAGAACCATCAGCTGATTGAAGAGGTCAGAAAGCTCCCATACCAGGTCGCTCTTGGCAACGGTGCCCAGGAAGATGAAGACCAGGGACAGCAGTGTGTAGACCTTTGCGCCCTTTTCGCCAAACAGATACTCGGCATTGGTCTTACCGAACATATTCCAGCTCAGAATGGTGGAGAAGGCAAAGAAGAAGAGGGCAATCGCAACAAAGGAAGCACCCAGCTGTGCGCCAAAGACAGTGCCGAAGGCGGTCTGTGCCAGATTGGTCTTGGTCAGAATGTTCTCCAGAGCAGGTGTGTAGCCACCGGCCAGAATGCCGTCGGGTGTGTATAGTGTGCAGATGATGATCAGCGCGTTCAGAGTCAGAATGACGAATGTATCCAGGAAAACGCCGATCATGGCAACACAGCCCTGCTCGTGGGGATGCTTGACGATGGCCAGCGCGTGGGCATGAGGTGTCGAACCCATACCTGCCTCATTGGAGATCAGGCCGCGCTTTGCGCCCTGGCTCAGTGCTGTCTTGATGGCTGCGCCGAATGCACCGCCGATGATGGCCTGGGGCTGGAAGGCATACTTGACGATCATACCAAAGGTGGCAGGAATGTACTTGATGCGGGCGATCAGAACAATGACACCACCCAGCAGGAATACAGCTGCCATAATGGGAACCAGCTTCTCTGTGACCGAAGCCAGACGCTGTACGCCACCCATAAAGATGAAGGCGCAGATCGCGACCAGCGCGATACCGATGATCCAGCCGGGGACACCGAAGGCTGTTGTAAAGGTCGAACCGATGGAATTGGACTGGATCATGCAGCCAAAGAAGCCGAGAGCAATGATGATGGCAATGGCAAAGAATCCGGCCAGGAACTTGCCGCCGTTGCCCTTGAAGGCTTCACGGATGTAGTAGACAGGGCCGCCGAGGATGTCGCCATCCTCTGTGGTGACGCGGGTCTTCTGTGCCAGAACGGCCTCGGCGTAGATGGTGGCCATACTGAAGAAGGCGATGACCCACATCCAGAAGATCGCACCGGGACCACCGGTCAGAATCGCGCCCGAAGCGCCGATGATGTTGCCGGTACCGACCTGAGCAGCGATGGAGGTGGCCAGCGCCTGGAAGGAGCTCATGCCGCTCTCCTGCTTCTCACCCTTGAGGCTCAGGTTGCCGAATACCAGATTCCAGCCTTCCTTGAAGCAGCGGATCTGGACAAACTTGGTGCGGAAAGTAAAATAGAGGCCAACGCCAAGCAGCAGGAAGATCAGAACGTAGTCAGACAGGTACGCATTGATCTTCTGTACGGCAGGCAGCAGTGCAGTGTTTAAGGATTCCATTTGTTATCCTCCCGTATATTATATTTTTTTGCTTTGTTTATTTCTCTTTCCAATAAATAAACCCTAAGCTATCAGATTATACAGTAAATGTACAATTTGTCAATAGAAGTTTATATTTTATAAATAATTGGTCAATATTATTTCCTATATGCGCATGTTTTATTTGCATTTCTTTCTTTTTATATTTTTAACATATTTTAATTTTTTCATATAAAGAAATTTTCAGCTTTTCATTCTCTCGGCGCCCCTTGTCTGCCGACAGGAAACATGGTAAACTAAAAACAGTGATTAAATGAATAAAATCCGGCACCCGAAAGGATGGATCTGCCCTATGGCATTCTTTTCTCTCTTTGGAGACCTGCCCAAGTTTGAAACCGAGGACGCCCTGCCGAGCGACCTCCATCTCCTGTGGCGCATGGGCAACCATTATAACCATAGTTTTGAAAATCCCGATTACGATCCCGCCAAGGCCTACCTCATTCTGCGTCGTCTGGTCACTCTCGACACAGAGAATGAGATCATGGAAGCCCGGGAAGTTCTTGGAAAAATGCTGCTCAAAGGCGAAGGATGTACTGCCGACCGAACCCTCGGTAAGCAATACCTCTACGCCTTTTATCGTTATGCCATTCTGCATGAAGAACGCCTGTATATTTTAGGCGAAATGCTGACCGACTGCTTCCTGCTGGGCCAAGAGGACTACCCCCTTCTGCTGGCCTATGCCTACGAACGCATCCTGCAGGATCGTCAGCTGAAATCGGCGCCTGTCGGCCTGTGCCTCTACTGGCATCTCATCCGCCTGGCCACCCACCAGCTGGAGCGCCGTATTCGCCTTCTGGACGATCCTAAAGCCTTTTTTACATGGCTGGCCGACAAACATGACATGGCCGATGCCCGTTACCATCTGGGCAATATGGGCGACCCCGAAGCCCTGGGCGCTGCAGCCCACGGCGGCTGTATTCTTGCCATTGACCGCATGATCGGCCCCGAATTCCGCAATTATAAACCCATCGGTCTCAACAAGGCCGATATCTGGAAAGAAAACCGTGCCGAGCATTTCCTGCGCATGGAGCAGAACTACGGCAATTTCGGCCCTGCCGATTATGATACCTCTTCCTACTATGCTTTCAAAAGCGGCATTTCTCTCTGCCGCAAAGCCGATGCCGAAATGGAGCAGCGCCACATCCCCGGTGTGCCGCCCGAATCCCGTAAGCTCTCGGGCATGAACTGGCGCGAACACAAAACCGCTCCCATCGAAGTCATGCGGGATCGTTTTGCCAAACTCAAGGTCATCGAAGAAGAACACCATCATCCCATGACCTGGCTGAGCATGGGCACCTATATCGCCTATCCCCAGTATGGCGGCGTCCCCGAAGAAGAGTGTCTGCCCTATCTCATCCGTGCCGCCAACCACGGCATCACCCTGGCCATCGTCTATCTGGGTCTGCACTATTACGACCATAAAAAAGATTATGAAAAGGCGCTGCCCTGGCTGCGTATTGCCGCCCTCCGCGGCTTCAGCAGCGAGATCCAGCTTTCCTGCGCCCTCAGCATCCTGTCTTTGCCCGGACGCTCGAAAGAGGAGATCGCCGAAGCCGGACGCTGGCTGCGTCTGGCCAGAGATAACGGCAATGCCCATGCCGCCGAATTCCTCAGCCGCCTGCAGAAAAAGAACTGATATGATACAAAAAGACCTGTTACCCCAAAAGGTAACAGGTCTTTTCTATTTAACCGTCGCAGACACCACAATTTTTCATTCTTCATTTTTTATGCGGCCACAGGCCGTGCTTCATCAACGCCATCGGCGTTATACTCTGATTTCTGCACGGCTGCCGCCGGTGGGCGCTTTGGTGACAACGATCTGCCTGTCGATCTTCTCCTTGAGTTCACCCACATGGGAAATGATGCCCACAAGTCGCTGCCCTTCAGTCAGGCTGCGAAGTGCCTGCATGGCCTGTGCCAGCGATTCCTCATCCAGAGAGCCGAAGCCTTCATCGACAAACATGGTATCCAGTCGAATACCTCCTGCCGATGCCTGGATCTCATCCGACAGACCCAATGCCAGCGACAGCGATGCCTTGAAGGCCTCGCCGCCCGACAGGGTGCGGACACTGCGCTCGGTGCCGTTGTAATGGTCGATAACATCCAGTTCCAGGCCGTTCTGTCCGCGGCCGGTCAGCGCCTCTTTGCGGCGCTTGAGTTCATACTGACCGCCCGACATGACCATGAATCGGGTATTGGCACGGTGAATGATGCGGTCGAAATAGGTCATCTGGATAAAAGTCTCCAGCATGATCTTGTCCTTACCGGCCAATGTACCGCCTGCGGTATCGGCCAGAGTTCTGACCCAGGCCAGTTTCTCCTCGGTCTTTCCCAGTTCTTCGGCCTTTTTCCCAATACGCTCCATGGCTGTACGATTATTTTCCAACCGCAGATGGAGAATACGCTGGTTCTGCTGCACCATTTTCTGCTGCAGCGCATACCGCTCGGCCAGGGCCTCTTCGGCGGTGAGGTCGATATCCTCGGCTTTGGCCAACAGTTCTTTCAGCTGGGCGATCTGCCCTTCCAATGCGGCCAGTTCCTTTTCACAGGTGACCACCGCCTCTTCTGCACGATCAATACCATCCAGGATGGCCTTACGAGCAGCCAATCGGTCGGCTTTTGCTGCTTCGGCAGCTGCGCGGCTGGGATAGGTCAGGCTTCTGCCCACCTCTTCCACACGAAGACCGATCTCTTCACGGCGGCTCTTATCGGCAGCCAGATCGGCACGCAGGGTATGCAGTTCATTTTCCAGGCGTTCCAACGTATCCTCGGCAATGGGAATATTTTTCAGCAGTTCGCTGCGGCGATGCATCAGTTGTTCCATACGAGCAGCTTCTTTGCGGCAGATCTGAATGTCCTGCTCCAATGCGCCGCGGCGCTTATCCATCCATGCGCAAACTTCTTCCAACTGCTCGGCTGCCACCGTACGGCCGAACTGCGCCTGCAGCCCCTCATTAAGTGTTCTGCCCTGCTGCTCAGCGGCAGCATTGGCAGCAGCTGCATGGCCTGCGGCCTGTCGGTGTGCCTCCTGTGCCTTTTCAAAAACAGCACGCAGCTGCTTGAGCTCCGCTTCGGAAGGCGCATGGGCTTCACGCTGCGCAGGCTGCGGATGATGGATCGAACCACAGACCGGGCAGGGCTTTCCATCTTCCAGGCCTTCGGCCAGAATTCCGGCCTGGTTATCTAAAAATGCCTTGTCGGCACGGCGATAGATATTTTCCTGTTCTTCTGCCTCAGCAGATGCCTTGCGGTACGCTTCTTTCGCTTTATCCGCTTCGAACAGCAGGCGACTGTAGCTGTCGGCAGCCTGCTGCAGCCCATCCAATCGGGACTTTTCTTCGGTACGGCGCGCCTCTTCGGCCAGATATTTTTCCTTCTGCGCTTCCGCAGGAGCAAGCTCCTGTTCGCGGCGGCGCATAGCTGCAAGCTCTTCCCGACGCTGCTCCAGCAGCGCTGCCCATTCCTTTTCCTTGGCCTGCTGCCCATCGACACGTCGGCTCAGCAAGGCATGGTTCTGCTGCAGGTTTTCCAGCTCGGCATAGCGGGGCAGCTGTCCGTCGATGGCGGCAGCGGCAGCTTCAATGCCCTCCAGTTTGGGCTTTCGGCTTTCTGCCTGCTGCAATTCCTGTCTACGCACCTCCAGACGAACTTTTTGCATTTCTACAGCCTGTTCAGCCTTTGTCAGCGCCGCGCGCGCACGAGCCGTTTCTGCCCCTCTGCCGATACGGGTATGTACAGCTTCCAGCTGTTCAGACAGTTCTGCCAGTTCCTCTCCACAGGCTGTCAGCTGTGCCGCATCTCGGGCGGCAATGCCCTCCATCAGCATCTGCAATTCTGCCAGAGGCAATTCATTTTTCTTCGCCAGTGCCAATCCCTCGGCATCGGGATCGTCGGCTGCGCAGGTCAATCCATCGATATACTGAGCAATACCGGCACGGTCGCTGTCGCAGCGGTCACGAAGGGTCTTGGCCTCTGCCTTGAGGGCATCCTGCAATTTCTGATAGACACCGGTCTGAAAGATTTCTCTGAAAATAGCCTGTCGCTGCTTGGTGTCGGCACGGAGCAGTTCGCGGAAATCGCCCTGTGCGATCATGGCGATCTGAGAAAACTGCGCACGGTCAACGCCCAGCACTTCACGGATGGCACGGTCGACCTCCTTGATTTTGGTCACCACATTGCCATCGGGCAACGTCAGCCATGCATCGGCCTTTTCGGTGGTTGTACCGCCGCCGCGTCTGGCCGGGCGCTCATACTCGGGGTTGCGGCGCACGGTATAGGTTTTATCGTTATACAAAAAAGTCAATTCGACATAGGTGGGTACATCGGCTTCTGCATATTTGGAACGCAGCATGGCCGGCTGACGGTCGCTGCCGCTGGCTTCGCCGTAAAGAGCAAAGGTAATGGCATCAAAAATGCTGGTCTTACCTGCGCCGGTATCGCCTGTGATGAGATAAAGGCCGCTGCTTCCCAGCTTGTCCAGTTCCAGAACGGTTTCCGAAGCATAGGGGCCAAAGGCCGAAACGATGAGCTTTATCGGTCGCATGATGGTTCCTCCCAGATTCTCTCGATCAATGTGCGGCAGAGTTCCTGCTGACGTTCACTCATGGCCTGTCCGTTCTGTGTTTCATAAAGCTCCATAAACAGATCCAACGGCGATCGCTGTTCTACCCCTTCCAACGCTTCCACCTGTCCGCCGCTGCGTGTGCGTGTGTTGTCATAGTCCAGCTTCATCAGGTTAGGATAGATAACGCGCAGCTTGCCAATGGCATCGGGAATGTCTTCCTCATCGGTGAGTGTGATGTGATAATAAACATTGCGGTCAAGGTGGTCGTAATAGGTCTTGGCGGTCAGTTCCATATAGCTGCCACGAATTTCCCTGAGGTCACGCATGGGCAGGAGCGGAACAGTGCGAAGTTCAACTTCTCCCTTAGCTTCCAGTTCCACCACTGTGACCGATTTTTTATGATTTATTTCCGAAAAGGAGTATTTAAGCGGCGTACCGCAATAGCGCACAGTTTCGCGTCCTACCTTCTGTGGGCCATGGATATGCCCCAGCGCCACATAATCAAATCCGTCAAACACAGCACCATCCACATTGTCTGTGCCGCCCACCGACAGTTCTTCCGATTCGCAGGTCTCAGCGCCGGTGACAAACTGATGTGTGACCAACACATTACGAATCTCAGGGTCAATATTCATGCCCTCGATGGCCACACGCATGGCATCGGTATAGCTTTCGATCTCGACATCGTGGAAGGCTCGACGCACATGGATGGGCTTGATGAAAGGCAGCAGCCAGAAGGCAACTTTGCCATGGGTATCTTCCAACACTACCGGCTCGATCCTACCGTCATAAACCGGAGACAGATGAACACCGCTGTGCTCCATCAGCTTGCCGCCGAAAGCAATGCGTTCGGGAGAATCGTGGTTGCCGCTGATGACCAGTACGCAGGTTTTATGTTCGGCCAGACCACGCAGAAAGCCATCAAACAGGGTGACTGCCTCAGCTGACGGCACCGATTTATCATAAATATCTCCGGCAAGAATGACGGCATCGGGGCACTCTTCCTCGACGATTTGCAGGATCTCATTGAGTATATATGCCTGATCCTCCACCAGAGAAAAACCGCATAGGCGCTTGCCCAGATGGAGGTCGGAAAGATGGAGTAGTTTCATAAGTTCTCCTTCATCCCAAGAAATGCACACATTTCGTGGGAACCCTTTTCATTTTATAGATTTCCGGCGAATGAATCGCCCGGAAATCGACGCCGCCATTCTGACCGGCGGCGAGCTGAACCTTTGGTTCAGGATACATTTTATTTATTCCTGCGGCTGACGATGCATTTTGCCGTTGGTGTAGTACACAGACCACCGCCGCAGGTGCAGCGCAGCTCAGCGGGCAGCTGTCTGCCGACACGCAGCATGGTCTCGATGGTCTCATCAAAGGGAATGACCTGGTCAAACCCCAGCATGGTCATATTGGCCGACAGGACAGCATTGCTCATGGCCGTTACATTGCGGCTGATACAGGGGATCTCGGTCAATCCGCCGATGGGATCGCAGATCAGTCCCAGCAGATTCTGCAAAGCCAGCGAAGCTGCATGGAGTCCCTGCTGCACTGTGCCACCCAACAGCTGCACAACACCGCAGGCCGCCATGGCCGAGGCTGCACCGTTCTCTGCCTGACATCCGGCGACCTCTGCGCCAAAAGTAGCCTGGTTGGCAATACATGCGCCGGCCAATCCGGCAGCCAACAGGCCACGAATGATCTCTTCATCGGTGCAGCCCATTTCCTCACCCACAGCCACCACCGCCGCCGGGACGACGCCGCTGGCACCTGCCGTCGGAGCCGCTGCCACGATATTGTGGGCACAGCTGTTTTCCATCACAGCCAGTGCATAAAACATGGCCTTATCCAGCCAACCGCAGTTGACCGTGGGCACAACCGCCTTCTGTTCGGCCATTCTGCGGCTCTGATAAGGCAGGAATCCATATATAGGGGTTGTATCGGGGTCGGGTGCCTGCGCTGCCTGCCGCATGACAGCCAACGTCTTTGCGGCCTGCACCAACACCTGTTCAGCGGTCACTTCACCCAAAGCACATTCATAGTCCAGCGCCAGTTCCCACAGAGCCTTACCTGTCCGGGTACCATAAGTCGTCATCTCTGCCGCTGTGCAGAACGGTGCTGTTCCGTCCACCTTCATGGGAATGGGAAGTACAACCGGCGCACAGCGCACATAGCGCACACCGGGCAGATTTTCGGCCAACCTCGCCGCTTCTTCCGGCGAAACAACCATACCCGATACAGTCAGCATCACGAAACCGTCATGTTCCTCGCTTCGGTCGATTTTCTTTCCACAGGCAGTCAGTTTTTCGGCTGTGGAATCGGTGCAGACAGCTTCACAACAGACCAGCAGACGGTCACAACTGCCATCAATAAAGACAGGAAAGCCATCCAGTTCGACGATCTCAAACATACCGCCGCCTGTCGATAGGGTCAGCACCGACAGCCCCACCTGTCCATCTTCGTCATAGATATCGATACGCGCCTCATTGGGATGACGAGCGCTGAGCTTTTCGGTGCGGAAGGTGATCTCCACCCCCAGCTGCTGCGCCATCTCTTCTGCATCCTTGATGCGTGGATCGTCATTCTCAAGCCCCAGCAGACCGCCGGTAAAGCCGAAGTTGGAACCCTGACCCACACAGGTGCTGGGATAAGAGCCTTGGCTGTCATAGACAACAACCGCCTTTTTGATCTCTTTTCCCCAAAGCAGGCGGGTCTGACGGCCGATACGGGCACAACCTGCCGAATGGGAGCTGGAAGGCCCTGCCATCAGCGGGCCCAATACATCATTGAAAATGCTGTGTGCTTGCATAGATCTGTCCTCGCAGTTTTTCTTTCTGCCTACTATTGTACCACAAAAGAAAAGCCCCGGAAATACCGGGGCTTTAAATCAGATATCCATAAAGAACCAATACTGGTAGGGTTTGCGCTCGATGGCCTCGGGATAAGGATAGACATAGACTTCCAGCATATTCTGGACGATGCCGCGGTCAAGATGACCGCCAAAGGCATTGAAGCTGTCATCCGATGCGGTGACATGGAGGTGCAGGTTGGGCGCGCCGTCCTTACGGGAGATGTTGCCCTTGAGGCTGAGGATCTCCATGCTGCCCCGGTCCTTTTCGATGTACTTATAGCAGTTCTCAAAGCGATCCCATACGCCCAGGCGCAGATACTTGGTACCGCCGATGCCGGTGACCATACCGTGGCCGATCTGCTCCTTTTCGCAGAGTTCGGTCAGGCCATCAATGATGCTTTCGCCGGTCTCCATGATGGCAACGATATGATCTTCAAACTTCTTGTATCTCATAAAAGTCTCCTCCTCTTATACTTCCTTGGGTATCCACCTCTGGCCGAAATCCTCTTCATCGGCTAAATCGAGATCAACACCCGGATAAAGGGCAAAGATGCGTCGATCTGGCAGGTCACTCTCCTGCCATTCTGCCGGATAGATGACCTCTCCCTCCATAAAGGACAGGATGGGCCACCAAAGGCTCCAATCGACCACAGGCGCACCATAAAGTTCAATGCATTCGGGTGCATCGAATCCTTCACCGAAGACATGGCTCTCCTCTCCGCCGCCGATCTCCGCAAGCCCTGTGGGAATGACCGCATGATGGACAAACCCGGACGGGCCGCTGAATGCACGGTCGCCGATGGATCTTACTGTCGAAGGCAGGCACAACTCGGCAAATGCATTGCCGAAAAAGGCGATCTCTCCGATATTTTCCAGTCCCTCATTCAAGGTCAAGCCTGTAATACCGCACTCATCAAAGGCAGCCTCGCCAATACGCTTAACGGTAGACGGAAGGATCAGTTCCTCCAGAAAACATCCTTCAAAAGCCGCACGGCCGATCGACGTGATGCCCTCTTCCAGGTGTAGCTCCAGTCCTCGTCCGCGCCAGGGCGGCACGGGGCCATCCTCCCAGCAGCGGGCATAGTCCCACATAAGACCGCTGCCCGAAATGGTCAGGCAGCCACTCTCTTCTTCCAGCGACCAGTGCAGATACTCGCCGCACTGTCCCTGCAGCATCGCCATGATTTAGTCTTCCTTCTTGCCGAAGAAACGCTTCTTATAGTAACCTTCTGCGCCGTAGATGGCAGCCAGAGGATTGTGCATGGTAACGCGGTCCTTGGCAGCCAGAACAGTGACAGGGATCTCCAGATGCTTGATGGCCAGGGTATCGTGGCCAACACACAGACCCAGCAGGATGCAGAAATCGACCTTCTGCTCGTTCATAGCCAGCGCCTGGCCGATGGGGTTGCACATCGCCTCGTCGGCGCAGCCCGACAGACACTGGTCATCGCGCAGACCAATGGCACTCTTGGGCATGGAGCCGCTCTTGCAGCAGACCGATGTGACTTCAAACTCATGGTGGCGCAGGATCTTGCTGACCATAGCCGCTTCATTCTTCAGACCTGTGCAGAAGATGATGCCGAGCTTCTTAAAACCGGCCTTCTTGCAGAAGACGATGATCTCTTCCATACGGGACATACGGCCATAGCCTTCATGCTCGGTGGCAGCGGCAGCAACGGCGATCTTGTTGTCTTCCTCGGTCTGATAGCGAGACAGGGCATCAGCCTGCATCTCGGTGGCCTTGCAGGGGCAGACGGCCATGTACTTCTCGGGGTCACGCAGCTGGCAGCCCAGCTTGGTGCATTCGGCACACATATACATATTGGACATAATGAAAACTCCTTTTGTTTTATATTAAAACTACTATACCATACTTTTTCGCCCTCTGCCACTACTGTAAATCCGATAAAAAATATGGTATACTGTGACCATCATGAAAAATCACGGAGGTATCCCTATGGAATTGCTGCTCAACACCCAGCAGGAACGCTGCCGTATGGAGGTCTATAACGAATACCTGAAAAAGATCCCTCAGCTGCTGACCCAGCTGGAGGCTGTGGAAAAGATGTATGAAAAGGCGCTGATGGAAGAACAGATGCTCCGGGACAAGGATCCTGCCGACCATTCGGTGATCCTCTATGCCGACCGCCTGGCCCGCACCAAGGCTCAGTGTGAAACACGCATGGCCGATATCCGCAACCAGTGCGAACTGGTCTTTGCCCTCAAAACACAGATCGAGGCCGAAAGCTCCGCTCTGCAGGCCCTCACCCACCCCAAAAAAGGAGAATAACCGTCCATGCGCAGTAAAATCGAAGAAAAAACCTACATTCATATCAGTGATTGCGGTAACCGTCCCCAGCTGAGCCTGCCCGGCTGCTTCACCATGTTTATGGACATGGCCACCGTCCACGGCGAAGAACTGGGCATGGGCATGAAAGCTCTGGCCGAGAAGGGCATCATCTGGGTAGCGTCCAAGACCCGTATCCTCATCCACCGCTGGCCTGCCATGCTGGAAAATGTCTCTGTCGCTACATGGCCCGAAGCACCCGGCCGTCTGCGCTGCAACCGCTTCTATTCCATGCACAGCGGTGATGCCATGATCGCTGAAGGCAAAACCGAATGGATCATGTTCGAACCCTCCACCGGCAAGATGGTCAAGACCGAAGGTAACTACCCCGAGAATATCGAACACTGCCCCGATGTTGTCTGCGACCTGCCCTTCTCCCGTATCGATGACCATTTTGAAGACTGCACCCAACTGTGCAGCTATACCGTTTCTTCCAGAGATATCGACATCAGCCAGCACATGAACAATGTCCATTATGTCCGTGCGCTGATGGGCGCGCTGACCACAAAGCAGATTGAAGCTCTGGAGATCACCGGCGCCGAAGCCATCTTCCGCATCCAGTGCTACGAGGGTGAAGTGCTCTCCCTCCGCATGCGTGATTGGGAAAACGGCATCGACCTGGCCGCCGTTAAGGAAGACGGCAAGACGGCCATGATTCTGAGACTGACCTGTGAAGGTGGAGTGTAAGAAAAAAAGACCATCCGAATCAAATCGGATGGTCTTTTCAAATTTCATTTCAATTTTATGCCGACTTCTGCAGCTTCTTCTCCAGCGAACGGGCACGGAGGATGACGCAGGCACCAACAGCGGTGCAGATAAGGGCAAAGACAAACATAGCACTCAGGCCGATGGTATCCTGCAGGATGCCGCCGAGGACGTTGCCGAGCATGGAACCGCAGCCTGTGGTCATCATACCGATCATGGTCTGACCCATGATCTGGTCCTGAGGTGCCAGATAATAGATGACGTAGTAGGCGACAACAACGGTCAGCAGGCCATAGGAAATGCTCTGGAAGAGCAGACCGAAGAACAGGACATACAGGTTGGGTGCCAGACAGACGATGAGGTTACGAACAAAGTAAGCACAGCCGCCCAGGACACACAGAGGCATAGGGCCGACCTTCTTCATCCACTTGGATGCCTTGGCCATGACAGGCATTTCGCTCATGGCATTGACAAAGAGGGCCAGGCCATAAGTAGAGGTAGTGCCGCCCAGCTTACGGATAATGTTGGGCAGATAGGTACCGAGGGCTGTATTGCCTGCCATGCAGCAGGAGAAGCCCAGCAGGATAAGGAAATAGACGGGGTAGGTCTTGATGATGCGGCCGATGGAGCTGTCCTTCTTACCGTCTTCACGCTTCTGACCCTTGGTCTGGGGCATCTGACGGAGCAGAACCAGCATGAATACGCCGAAGGAAACAAAGCCGACGGGCAGAACCAGAGGATTGATCCAGTCGACGATCTTGCCGGCAAAAACAGCGGTGATGGCCCAGGCAACCGAACCAAGACCACGTGCCAGACCAAACTCAACCTCTACGCCATCCTGTGCATAACCGCTGGCGATGACCTGAATGAGGGGACCGGCGCTGATGTAGAGGCAGTAAAGCAGCGAATAGGCGATCATGACAACGATGGCAGGCAGATTCAACCATGCCATGCCGCAGAACAGAACTGCCATGGACAGCAGGATATAGATCAGCAGATCGTTGACCGTCATACGCTCGATCTTCATAATGAGAGAAGACAGCGCAGGGGCAATGAAAATGGAGGCTACGCAGGCCGTGCCGGTGACAACGCCGATCTGTGTATTGGATACACCCTTATACTGCAGAAAAACGGCAATAAAACCGGTGGCACAGCAGCCAACCAGGCAGAACAGAAAGTACAGAAGATTGTATTGATTTTTTGCACTCATAGATTTCATAGAAGATAAAACCTCTCTTTCCAACCTATACTTTGACATACAGAGCAGGGGTTTGTCAACAGAAATCTCGACATAAAAAAGGGGAATCGAAAAGGTCTGCGATGCGTAGGTTGTACATCGATCAGACGGGCAGTATTCTATGGATATAAAGCATAAAAGGAGCATTATGTATGGACAGAAATCCCACCTTTACCCCCATCGATCCGGCCACATGGAAACGCGGCCAGACCTTCTGGTATTTTTCCAAAATGGCCCCCACCGGCTACTCGCTGACTATCGATCTGGATGTCACCCACATGAAGACTGTATTGAAGAAAAACGGCTTCAAGTTCTTCCCGGCTTATCTGTGGCTGGTCACAAAGCTGCTGAGTCAGCAGGAAGAGTTCAAGATCGCCGAAGTCAATGGACAGCTGGGGTATTACGATACCCTCACCCCGCTCTATGCCACCTTCCACGAGGATGACAAGACCTTCTCCCTGCTGTGGACCGAATACGACGACCATTTCCCCGCTTTTCATGCAGCCTATATAGCAAATCAGGAAAGATATGGAGAAAATTACGGCATCCTGGCCCGCCCGGGTGAGATACCTCCCCCCAACGCCTATACGGTTTCCTGCATGCCCTGGATCTCCTTCGGCCACTTTGCCGTCCATTCCTATGAGAACAAGCCTTACTATTTCCCCTCTGTGGAAGCCGGCAAGTTTTACGAAAAGGATGGTCGGCTGATGATGCCCCTTTCCCTCACCTGCCATCATGCCACCACCGATGGATGGCATGTCCATCGCTTCCTTGAAGAGTTGCAGATATCCATGAATACTTTCGAAAACTATCTCACCTTATAGAGCCTCAGATGAGGCTCTTTTTTCATCCACCAGTTTTTGGATTTCCAAATCAGAAAACCTTAGGTCAGAAGTATTGCAACAAACGTTTAACTATGTTAAAATATGCATAGATTACTCCTATATATAGATAGCATTTTTATTAGTTTTTCAAATTATTAGTATTTCAAATTATTTATTCAGATATTTATTTTTACAAAAAGGTAGACAGTAATGCTCCCCCAATATAAAATTCCGCAGCAAACAAACAGACTGATATTTAGGCAGAGAAAGTCTCTGTCTGTTTTTGTTGTCTGCAGATAATAATAGATAAGAATATAACGATACCTTTCATAATAATATATCATCGCTCGTTGACGCCCGATTTACACACAGTCACAGCCATGTACAATCGAGTTTTTTGCATCGCTATCCCAACCATATCCAAGAGGTTTATATGACAGAAAAAGAACTGAAAAAATTAAATAGATACCAGCTGTTGGAACTGCTGCTCATACAGACTGAGCGTGCCGATGATCTGCAGCAGCGCCTGGATGCTCTTGTTCAGATGGTTCGCTTAAAAAAAATCCAGAATGGTGAACTGGGTTCTATTGCTGCTGAATCTCTTCAGGTATCAGGCATCTTTGAAGCAGCCCAGAAAGCGGCTGACCTTTATTTGGATGCTGCACGTGTCCAGGCCTCCGAAATCGTACAGGAAGCACATCGAAAAGCTGCTGAGATCGTCGCTCAGGCAGAGGAGAACGCCACCATCGCCACCATTCATCACGATTTCCGCAACCTGTAATGCCCATGAAAACATACAAACATCTCCGCCAAAATCTGCCGGAAGCCGATAGTCTGAAAAAAGAGCTTAAGCGCGAGCTTTACCGCCGCCGCTTCCGCCGTCTGCTGCGCAGCACCTTCAATGCTCTCATCGTCGTTGCTGCCATTGCTGCCCTCATTGCCACGCTGATCCTCCCCGTTCTGCAGATCGCAGGTACGAGCATGGAGCCCAACCTCAACGATGGCGATATCGTCGTACTGGCCAAGACCGACCGTCTGGAGACCGGCGACCTCTGCGCATTCTACTACTCTAACAAGATCCTTATCAAGCGCGTCATCGCCACCCCGGGCGATACCATCTGGATCGAATCGGACGGCACGGTTTTCCTCAACGGCATCCTGTTGGACGAACCCTATGTCCAGGAAAAAGCCCTGGGCGAATGTGACGTCGATTTCCCCTACCAGGTCCCCGAAAACAGTTTCTTTATGATGGGCGACCATCGAGAAACATCCATCGACAGCCGCAGCAGCGTTATCGGCTGTATTTCCGCCGATCATCTGATCGGTAAGATCCTCTGCAAATTCTGGCCTCTGTCCGACTTTGAGTGGCTGGGCTGATCCATAACTCTATCTTTCTGAGAAAGGAGGTGTCTCCTTGTCAACCATCACAAATCCCAATACCTATGTATCCAATGCCAATAAAATCAACTCCATGCGCTCGGCGCTGTCTCAGGCCATCGTTCTTTTATCGCTGGTCGTTACGCTGATCGTCTTCTGGTGCCTCAAGCTGACCGGTATCACGTTGGCGGGAGAGGCCTTCTGCGGTATGAACGAACACATCCACGGCGAGGGTTGCCCCACCGGCAGCCTTGTCTGTATGCTGGAAGAAACTGAAGGTCATGTCCATGACGAAAGCTGTATCCTGCGGGAACTGCTTTGCGAACTGGACGAAGCCCTGCCCCATGTACATAACGATGACTGCCTCGAATATGCGCTCATCTGCCCCGAAGAAGAGATCGAACCTCACTTCCACGACGACAGCTGTCATGCATTGGAACTTGTCTGTACTGAAGAAGAATCGGAAGATCATACCCATACCGATGCCTGCTACATGCCGGGAGACGATCTCCTCTGCACCCGTGAGGAGACCGAAGGCCACCTGCATACCGACGAATGCTTCGTCCTCGTTGAAGACAGCTTTGTATGCGGCAAGGAAGAAACCGAAGGCCACCGCCACACCGACGAATGTTACTACATCGGCATCGGCTTTGGCTGCGGTCTGACCGAAGAAGAAGGCCACGTCCATACAGAAGATTGTCTGACCGATGAAACCGAGCTGGGCTGCGGCCTCGATTGTGTTCCCGAACATTTCCATACCGATGCATGTTATCAGGCGCTGGAAGCATGTCCGCTGGAAGAGCACATTCATACCGAAGACTGCTACAGCAATCTGGATGCCGATATCGAAACCATGGCCGATTGGGAAGCCGATCTGCCCGACCTTTCCGAGATCCCGTCCACAGGTATGGCGGTCGCCGCCGTTGCCAACTCGCAGTTGGGCTATACCGAAAGCACCCTGAACTTTGAAGTCGATCCGGATGGCATCCGCCATGGCATCACCCGTTACGGCCAGTGGTACGGAAATCCCTATGGCGACTGGTCGGCCATGTTCGCCTCCTTCTGCCTCTACTACAGTGGCGTGGAAGATCTGCCTGCCAATGCAGGTGCCGAATCCATGCGTCTGGAATGGGAAGAAGAAGAGTTCTACCAGCCGGCCGACGGCACCCTTCCCGAAGTAGGCGTGGCGTTCGGTGTCGGCCTCCCACTTCGCGAGGGTGGAGAAGTCGAGGAGCGGGGCGTCCAGGTAGATCGCCGCGACATTCTCCGGGTAGAGGGAGGCGTAGCGGACGCTGCAGAAGCC
>JAFYOK010000152.1 GCA_017560175.1 Clostridia bacterium
CGTACCGTCAGCAGGCCGTCCCCCAGGCCGGGCAGCATGATCAGGTGCTTCTCTCCCCGTCCAAAAACGATATAGTCCATCCGGGCATCGCCCATGGCGAGGTGTCCGTTTCCGGCGTGCAGCATGATGGGAGCCTCCCTTATCAACTGAGAATTAGCGTTGCAATGAGGCCGACTACCAGAAAGACAGTAACCACAGCAGTCAGAATTTGATAGCACCTCCTATCAATTCTTCCCATGCGCTGGGCATTGAATAGCCAGATTAAAAGATAAACAAGGGGAATAACAAGCAGTGCTCCCCATCCACTGGCATTGGTATAAGGTCGATTGGTCATGGTCGAGCCTCCTTTCGCTCACTTTATAGTTTTATCATACCATATCGATGAAGTCAACGCAACCGCCTCTCCCCTCTTGCATTTCTTCAGATATTCCTGTAAAATATAGAAGAGTATGTTTAAAACAAATTATTATGGAATATAGGAGAACGCAATGTTAACTGTATCTGATGTAAGCATCGCCTTTCCCGGACAGACCCTGTTCAAAAACGTCGACCTGAAGTTTACCGACGGCAACTGCTACGGCATCATCGGTGCCAACGGCGCCGGTAAGTCGACCTTCCTGCGCGTCCTGTCGGGTCAGCTCGACCCCACCACCGGCCATGTTTCCATGCCTCCCAACACCCGTATGTCGGTTCTGAAGCAGGACCACTTCGCCTTCGACGAGTATACCGTCCTGGATACCGTCATCATGGGCAACAAGGAGCTCTATGACATCGGCAAGGAAAAGGACGCTATCTACGCCAAGCCCGACTTCTCGGACGAAGACGGCATGCGCGTTGCCGACCTCGAAAATATGTTTGCCGAAATGGGCGGCTGGGAAGCTGAAAGTGACGTTTCCAAGCTGATCCAGGGCCTCGGCCTGGATGAATCCATCCTCTACAGCCAGATGTCCTCTCTGCCCGACAGCGACAAGGTCAAGGTCCTGCTGGCACAGGCTCTGTTTGGCAACCCCCAGATCGTTCTGCTGGACGAGCCTACCAACGAACTGGATATCGATGCCATCCGCTGGCTGGAGGACTTCCTCTTCGATTATCCCGGCACCGTCCTGGTCGTTTCCCACGACCGTCACTTCCTCAACAACGTCTGCACACACATCGTCGATATCGACTATGGCCAGATCAAGATGTACGTTGGTAACTATGAGTTCTGGTATGAGTCCAGCCAGCTGATCCAGCGCCTCATCAAGGCACAGAACAAGCGTGCAGAAGAAAAGATCGCCGAACTGCAGAGCTTTATCGCCCGCTTCTCGGCCAACAAGTCCAAGTCCCGTCAGGCCACATCCCGTAAGAAGCTGCTGGACAAGATCACCATCGAAGAGATGCCTGCATCTTCCCGCCGCTATCCCTTCGTCGGCTTCACACCCACCCGTGAGCCCGGCAAGGATATCCTGGCCGTCAACAACATCAGCAAGGCCGGTGAAGATGGTCTGCCTCTGCTGCAGGATGTTTCCTTCCGCCTGGACAAGGGCGATAAGGTCGCCTTCCTCAGCGAGAACCCCCTGGCTGTCACCGAGCTGTTCAAGATCATCATGGAAGAGTCCCAGCCCGATGCCGGTGCTTTCAAGTGGGGCAACACCGTCAGCGTTTCCTACTTCCCCAAGGACAACGGCGACTTCTTCGAAGATGTTGACCTCAACCTCATCGAGTGGATGCGTCAGTACACCACCACCGAGGACACCGAGACCTTCCTGCGCGGCTTCCTGGGCCGTATGCTCTTCTCGGGTGACGAAGTCTACAAGCCTGCCAAGGTTCTGTCGGGTGGCGAGCGCGTCCGCTGCATGCTGTCCCGTATGATGCTCTTCGGCAGCAACGCCCTGGTTCTCGACCAGCCCACCAACCACCTGGACCTGGAATCCATCACCGCCGTCAACAACGGTCTGCGTGACTTCAAGGGCATTGTCCTCTTCACATCCCACGACCACGAATTTATCCAGACCATCGCCAACCGCATCATCGAGATCACACCCACCGGTGTCATCGACCGCCGCTGCACCTACGATGAGTACCTGGAGATGAAGGCGCAGAAGAAGTTCTAAGATGCAGGAGCCCAATACCTCTCTTCCCGACGGTCACGACCCCTGGGAAGACGACGAGGATCCCGACCGCGACCTCAAGGAGTTCGCCTTCTTTTCGCAGCTGGAACAGTCCGGCGGCAAGCCTTCGCGCAAGGCCTATCTGGGCGGCTGTTTTATGATCCTGCCCATGCTGGCCCTGCTGGCGACTGCGTTTTTCTTTTTGCTGAATAAGATGTATTAAAATGAGCCCTGTAAGGAGAAATCTTTACAGGGCTTTTTCTGTTTTTGTTTGGGTGTATTGGAATTGGCACCGTGCCCTTAGCCTTCCCCCGGGGGAAGGGGGACC
>JAFYOK010000153.1 GCA_017560175.1 Clostridia bacterium
GATGCAATTATGCCCTGGACACCCTTTGACCATCCCCAGCTGGGACAGGTCGAGATCGGCGGTTACGATTACAAGACCCTCGTACAGAACTGCCCGCCCAAGTTCCTGCAGCAGGAAGTCGAGAAGCATGGTCGCTATATGCTCCGTGCCGTCAAGGCTATGCCTCGCCTGGAAATCCGCAATGTAAAGACCACTCCCATCGGCGATGCCGTTAAGGTTGAGGCCTGCGTATACAATCCTGCCTTCCTGGCCACCTATGTCACCAAAGAAGCACTCAACCTCAAGATTGTCGGTGAACTGGAAGCGACCCTTTGCGGCGCAGACGAGATCCTCGAAGGCAAAAAGACCCAGCTTCTGGGTCAGCTGGAAGGTTACAGCGGTATCCGTGCAGCCTCTTATATGGGCGGCCAGACCAGCATGATGGGCAATCCCTGTGAGAAGAAGGTCTCCTGGATCGTCAAGGCGCAGCCGGGTACAGAGCTGACCCTTTCTTTCAAGCATCCCCGTGCCGGTAAAGCATCGGTAAAAATCACCCTCTAAGTTACTTTTCAGAGCCTCCGCTTCGGCGGAGGCTTTTTTATATGAGGAGAGAAAAAGGAGTATTTTTATCTCAGATAGACCCGTTGCTTTTTCAGCCTGTTTGGAGTAAGATAATGCTGGAATAAATTTAAACCAAGACAGGAGGCCGGCAATTTTTTATGCTGGAATTCAGAAAACTGGAACTGTCCGATCAGGAAGCCATCACGCCCTATCTCAATGCCGATGGTGTCATCATGAGCGACCGCACCTTTGCATCCCTCTATATCTGGCGCGATGTTTACGGTGTACAGATCTGCATCAAAGATGGGCTGCTGTATTTCCTTTCGGATGACTATAACGGCCGCCGTACCTACTATATGCCCCTGTGCCTGGAGGGCAACTGCGATCTGCCCCGTGCCATGGCTGAGATCGAAGCTGATGCCGCAGCGCATGGCCAGCCCTGGCAGGTAGTACTGGTGACCACCGGCGGTATGGAAGCCATCGAGGCAGCCTATCCCGGAAAATACGAGTTTATCGACGACCGTGACGGTTATGATTATATTTACGATGCCGAGGCGTTGCGCACCCTCAAGGGCAAGAAGTATCAGGCCAAGCGCAATTACGTCAATCGTTTCAAGAACCTTTATGAAGATCGCTGGGAATATCGTCCCATCGATCCTGTTGCCGACCGTGAAATGCTGATGGCCTATACTGTCGAATGGGGTCGTGCCCGCAGTGGTGACGGCTATCAGGAAGATTACGATCATGAACTGGGTGCCATCAATACGGCGCTTGTCCACTATGATGAACTGCACATGCGTGGCGGTATTCTGTTTGTAGACGGCAAGATCGCAGCCTATACATTGGGTTCGGTCTATGCCGACGGCATCATGGATGTCCTTTTTGAAAAGGCCGACACATCCATTGATGGTGCATATCCCATGATCAACAATCAGTTTGCCATCCATGAGTTTGAGGGATTCAACCTCATCAATCGCGAAGAGGATCTGGGCATCGAAGGTCTCCGTACCGCCAAGCTGTCCTATAATCCTGTTCAGTTGACCGAAAAATATTTCCTGTTGCCGAGGGACTAAATTATGATGCTGACTTTTGCTACACCCAAAGACAAAGAAGCCGTTATGGCTCTGTATGATCTGTGCTTCCCCGGGGAGCATGATTATTGCGAATATTATCACAACAATTTCTGGCAGCCCGAGCGCTGCCTGCTGGCCAAGGAAGGGGAGACTCTACTGGCCATGGTCAACCTGATGGATGTCCCCATGCATTGCGCAGAAGGCCCCATGGAAGCTACCTATATCTTTGCGGCGGCTACCCATCCCGACCATAGAGGCAAGGGCCTCATGGGCTCTATGCTGGAGTTTTCCTTTGGTATGGGCGAAGCCGAAGGTAAGGATCTGTCGGTTCTGCTGACCGAGAACGACAGTCTGTTTGATTTCTACAAGCGCTTTGGCTACACCCCTGCGTTCAGTGTGTCTAAGGTCATGCCTTCCGAAGAGCCTCCTTTCCCCATGTGCAAGGTGCGTATGCTGGGCGAAGGTGACATCTCCAAGTTGGAGTATCTCTACAATGCCGGAACAGGCAACCGCATTGCCATCTCCCGTGATGCCAAGCGTTGGAAGGAGATCCTCGAAGAGTATAACGAGCATGTTTTCGGACTCTTTGACCATAGCGGCGAGAATCTGCTGGCCTATGCACTGATGGATGCCGAGGGTGTCCATGCAGCCGAGGTCATCGGCATCGGTGCTGAATATCTGCTGTGGTGCTGCTCCATGAAGCCGGAAGAAGCTACCGGCCGCAGCCTGCCCACCGGCGAAGGTGATATCCCCGTCGGCTGTGCGCTGGCACTCAGCCCTCGTGCCGAGGCTGTTCTGAAAAACGGTCAGTTCCGCCCGTATCTGAACATTCTCTTCAATTAAAGGAGAACGAACATGAATCATATTCATGCCATCAGCCGTGCCATGATGGAATATTATCGCGGCGATGCACACCAGATCCAGCATTTCACCAAGGTCCATAGCTTTGCCCGACAGATCGGCGAAGGCGAATGTCTCGATGCCCATACACAGTTTATTGTCGAAGCTGCAGCGTTGGTGCATGACATCGGCATCAAGCCTGCCAAGGAAAAGTACGGCAGCAGCCGCGGTCCTCTGCAGGAACAGGAAGGCATTGAACCTGCCCGTAAACTGCTGGAGGAGGTCGGTCTGGAAAAGGCAGATGTCGAGCGCATCTGCTGGTTGGTCGGCCATCATCACACCTATGATCCGGTAGATGGCATTGAGCATCGCATCCTGCTGGAGGCCGATTACCTGGTCAACCAGCATGAGGGACAGAAGGGCGAGGAAGCTGCTCGTGCCGCTATTACATCCTTCTTCCGCACAAAGACGGCCATTGATATGTGTACCGTTATGTTTGGTCTGTAAATTAAATCAGATATAAGAAAAAGGCTTCGTCGTAAGACGAAGCCTTTTTGTGTTTGGAATAAAATCAGAAGCGGATGCTGACCTCGCCGCTGTCGAGGGCAGTTATGATGCCGTCCTGTTCGACCAGCAAGCGGCAGCGGTCATCGATGCCGACAACGTGGGCAGGGTACTGTTGGTCACCGCGATGGACGGTGACAGCTTTTCCGGTCAGAATACTGCGGCAGCGGTAGCTTTCCAGAAAATCTTTGTTGGGGAAACGGGTATAGTAGGCGTAAAAACGGTCAAGAATACCGGCCAGCAGCTGTTCGCGCAGTCCTTCGGGAACCTGCATAGGGTCATCATAGATGGTGTTGGCAATGGTTTGCAGTTCTTCGGGGAAACCGCCGACAGGGGGGGCGATATTGACACCAATGCCCAGGACGGCATATTCCAATCCCGAAAGATCAGTACGGAAAGCCGCTTCGGTCAGAATGCCGCAGATCTTGCGTCCACCCAGAAACAGGTCATTGACCCACTTGATACCGCAGGCTTTGCCGCAAATCTGCTCGATGCTCTCTGCGACAGCGGCGGCAGCGGCGGTTGTGATAAAAAGGGTATCTTCGATGGGGAGATCTGTGGGACGCAGGATGATAGAAAAATAAAGGCCGGTACCCTGAGGGGAGAAAAAACTGCGGCCCAGACGGCCTTTGCCTTTGGATTGGTATTCGGCCTGTACGACGGTAAACTGGGGTGCGCCGCCTGCGGCCAAAC
>JAFYOK010000154.1 GCA_017560175.1 Clostridia bacterium
AAGCAGACAATAAGACCGAAGCCTGTGCACAGTGTCTGTGTGCCATGGGTGTGGCAGGCGAGCGCGCCTATGCCAAGCTGCAGAAGATGGATGGCGGTAGTTCCACCTATCGCGACCTGCTCATTGATGAAGTGTATAAAATGACCGATGCTGTGCTGGTGCAGGAGGCAAAGTATGAAGTTCGATAAAGCATGCCTTCGAGAGGCTTTGGAACTCTATGCCGTCACCGACCGCGCATGGCTCAAGCCCGGAGAGACCCTTTCCCATGCCGTTGAACAGGCCATTCTGGGTGGCGTGACCTTTGTACAGCTTCGCGAAAAGGAACTGGAGTATGATGCGTTTCTGCAGCTGGCTTTGGAGGTAAAGGCAGTCTGTCAAAAATATGGCGTGCCTTTTGTCATCAATGATGACGTACAGATCGCCCTGGAATCGGGGGCCGATGGCGTACACGTGGGACAGTCGGATATGGCGGCAGCCAAAGCCAGAGAGGTGCTTGGAGAAGAAGCTTTGATCGGCGTATCTGTCCATACAGTGGAAGAAGCGCTGGAAGCCGTTCGTCAGGGAGCCGATTATCTGGGGGTGGGAACGATGTTTCCCACCACTACCAAGCCGGATGCCGAGGGTGTATCTTTTGATACATTGCGGAATATCTGCCGCCAAAGCAATCTGCCTACGGTTGCCATCGGCGGTATCGGCGCACATAATATAGATAAACTCAGCAATAGCGGCATTTGCGGCATTGCTGTTGTATCGGCTGTTTTTGCTGCGCCCGATGTTCGGGAAGCGGCAGCAAAACTATCCAAACGGGTGAAGGAGGTGAAAACGATATGATCAAAGGCGTAATTTTCGATATGGACGGTACACTGCTGGATTCCATGCCCTTCTGGCGTACCTGCAGTTCCGATTTTCTGCGGGCAAAAGGTCTGACACCCGAAGAGGGTCTGGATGAAAAAATGGCTACCATGTCCATCGACGAGGGCGGCGTTTATCTTCAGCAGCACTATTTTCCCAATAAGACGGCGGATGAGATCAACCGCGAAGTCAGTGATCATCTGATCGATGCCTATGCCCATACCATTGTCGCCAAGAGTGGTGCGGTGGAAGCGCTGCGCGGACTGAAAGCCCGTGGCATCAAGGTGGCATTGGCTACGGCCAGCGAGCGATGCCACAGTGACCCGGCCTTTGAGCGCCTGGGCGTGATGGACTGTTTCGATGGTTTGTATACCTGTGGCCAGGCCGGACGGGGAAAATCCCATCCCCATGTATTTCTGCTGGCAGCCCGTGAGATGGGGCTGAATCCTGCCGAATGTGCTGTTGTGGAGGATGCACCCCATGCGCTGCGCACAGCCAAGGCAGCCGGATTTGTTACGGTAGCCGTACCCGATGAAAGCATGGATTGGGCAGAAGCACAGACCTATGCCGACCATACCCTTTCTTCGCTGACCGATTGGGAGGAGATGCTGGCATGGTAAAGGTTCTGACTATCGCAGGTTCCGATTCCAGCGGCGGCGCCGGTATTCAGGCCGACCTCAAGACCATTGCTGCACACGGAGTCTATGGTATGAGCGTCATTACAGCATTGACGGCACAGAATACCCTTGGTGTACAGGGCATCTGCGCGGTAGATGGAGCGTTTGTCGCCCGGCAGATCGACTGTGTTTTTGAAGATATTCGACCCGATGCTGTCAAGATTGGTATGGCAGGCTCAGCAGAGACCATTACGGCTATTGCCGATCGCCTGCAGTACCATAAGGCAGAGCATATCGTTGTCGATCCCGTTATGGTTGCCACCAGCGGCAGTCGTCTGTTGGAGAAAGAGGCGCTGGATGTGCTGATTACCCGGCTTCTGCCCATGGCCGAACTGGTTACGCCAAATATTCCCGAAGCTGAAATACTTTGGGGGCAGTCAATTCGCAGTCATGCCGATATGGAACAGGCAGGCCGTGCTTTGGCGAAATCCTATGGATGTGCCGTTCTGCTGAAAGGCGGACACGATCCGGCTGCGGCGGATGATCTGCTGTGTACAGAGGAAAATATGATTTGGATCAAAGGGAAGCGTATCGATAATCCCAATACCCATGGCACGGGCTGCACACTGTCATCTGCCGTTGCCTGTAATCTGGGCAAAGGAATGACGCTGGAGGAAAGTGTGCGTGCGGCCAAGATCTATCTGACCGGTGCTCTTCGTGCCATGCTGGATCTGGGCCATGGCTCCGGCCCTTTGGATCATGGTTGGCAACATAGATAAAAATATAAGGAAAATGGAAAAGCCCCACGAAAGTGGGGCTTTTTTGGCGAAAAATCTTGTCAGCGCGTAGGGAACAGGCGTATAATAAAGTGTTTTCAAGACTGAATTGAAAGGGGGCACCGATGTGCCTTATCATCCCTTTTTTGAACGCATTGTGGAGCTGGCCGACAGTATCGGAAATTTTATCGTTCCGATCGCAGGCGGTCTGATCAGCTTTTTTGAGATGCGGGATGCCTGGAGAGAAAAGCGCATCCGTGATTTTAATAATGCCGGTGAGTTTTCCCCCGAAGATCGCGGCGAATATGCCGAGAACTGCCTGGAGATCTATCGTCAGCAGTATGCCCAGGAGATCGAGCGCGGCGAGGTGGTCGTTCGTGATCTGATCTATCCTCGCGTATGGCTGCAGCGTCCCGACCAGGATGATTTCATGCTGTTGAAGGATGTTAAAGTCGAGATCTCGGATACCAAGTGGGACAAGCATCCCCCGACGACCTGGTTCCTGCCCTATCCGTGGGATGGTTATGTTTCCAATAAAAAGACGGTACAGGCAGGCAAGAGTCTGATGTTCAATGGACGCCTGTTTGCTCTGGAGGGTATGCATGGCGATGCCAGCCGCGGCGATCTTGCTGTTACGGTCAAGACCGGCGGATATTTCGATTTTCTCAACACCTGTGAGTATCTGGTTCATGAGATGGCCCATGCACGCCGCGTCCGCCGAAAGAGGCCGCCCAAGAGGTTA
>JAFYOK010000155.1 GCA_017560175.1 Clostridia bacterium
ACTTCGCCGATATCTCCACAGTCATGACCGATGCAGGCTATGCGCATATGGGTACAGGCCGTGCTTCCGGCAAGGAAAAGGCTGTCGATGCTGCCAAGATGGCCATCAAGAGCCCCCTGCTGGAGACATCCATCGACGGTGCAAAGAGAGTTGTTGTCAACTTCACCTGCTCCGAAGATATCTCTCTGGAAGAGGTCGAAGATGCAGCTGCTATGGTCCAGGAGGCTGCCCATCCCGATGTCCACCTCATCTGGGGTGCTGCCATCGATGAGAACCTGGAGGACGAAGTCCGCCTGAGCATCATTGCCACAGGCTTCGACACAGAGCCCCCCACCAAGCCCGGTGAAGGCTCCAGAAAGGTCGTTGCTCCTGCACCTGCCGCTCCTGTTGTTAACGAGAATGCTTTCACAGAGGCTTTCCAGATGACTCCCGAGCAGACAGCTGCTGCTGCAAAGAAGGATGAGGAGATCGACGAAGCCATCGACGTTCTGCTCAAGATTTTTGATCGCGACAAGCACTAAGATATGAATAGATCCGCCGTTCCGTTGGGACGGCGGATTTTTTATGCAAAGAAAAACGCAGCACACCGATTGATGTGCTGCGTACAGAGTATATGGACTTTTTAGCAGAGGCCGACAGCTTCCATCCAGGCCAGAAGATCTTCATCGGAGACCTCATTGCCCTTGGAGACCAGCATGGGCTTCCATACCGCATCGGGGCAGATGGCCTGCATCTTGGGTTCGACCTTGGCAGGACCGCCGCCGCCATGGGTGCAGAAGGGGATGGCTTCCACGCCGCTCAGCTTGGCTGCCGAGAGGAAAGTGGCAACGGGAGGGGCCATGGTGCCGCACCAGTTGGGGCTGCCGATCAGCAGACGGGTAACGCCGGTCAGATCGGGCATGGCTTCGATGGGACGCAGGACACCGGCCTGGATCTCCTTCCAGGCTTCGTCGGCCAGAGGCTTGTATTCGGCAGGGTAGGGCTGGGCTTCGTGCAGGTCGAAGATGGGGGCATCGATCTTTTCGGCAATACGTTCGGCGATCTTGCGTGTATGACCGCCCCAGGAATAACAGACGATGAGGGTAGACATGGGAACCTCCAAAAAGAATATATAAGTATCCTATACACCATGACCGAAAGAAAGTCAATCGAGCAGAGACTATATTTGAAATTCCATTAAATTTGCCATCGTTTATCGTTTATTGTATAATGCCTGTATCACCCAAAGAGGAGGAACCGGAATGGTCCATATCGGCAACCGCTGGGATGAGATCCTGGCCGACGACTTTGCTTCCGAATATTATGCCAACATCCGTCAGTTTTTAAAGCGGGAATACGGCACCTATACCGTCTATCCCAGTATGTATGATATTTTCAATGCTCTCAAGATGACCGACTATGACGATGTCAACGTTGTCATTCTGGGTCAGGATCCCTACCATGGCCCCGGTCAGGCCCATGGTTTTGCCTTTTCGGTCAAGCCGGGTATTCCTGCGCCCCCGTCGCTCATCAATATCTATAAGGAGCTCAATGCCGAGACCGGCATGGCCATTCCCGATCACGGCTGCCTGCTGGGCTGGGCCAGGCAGGGTGTCCTGCTGCTCAATACAGCGCTGACCGTCCGTGCAGCCAGCCCCAATTCCCACAAGGACTGCGGCTGGAGCCTGCTGACCGACAGCATCATCGAAAAGCTCAATATGCGAAGCCGTCCCATGGTCTTTATGCTGTGGGGTGCCAACGCCAAGGCCAAAAAGCGTCTGATCACCAATCCTGCCCATCTGGTGCTGACGGCTGCCCATCCGTCGCCGCTGTCGGCCTACAACGGCTTCTTTGGCTGCGGACATTTCAATACGGCCAACGAGTTTCTGGCCAAAGACGGCAGACAGATCGACTGGAGTAAACTGGAGGCGAAATTATGAAAAGTGCAAGCATCGGTATCATCGGCGGTGCAGACGGTCCGACCGCTGTCTTTGTTACAGGCAGCATCTGGCCGATCGTATTGGCCGGATTCGCCATCGGTCTGCTGGCCGCATGGCTGTGGAAGAGAAGAAAGAAGTAGACGAGTTGGGGACATAATTAGCCTTCCCCTGGGGGAAGGTGGCTTGCGAAGCAAGACGGATGAGGGACTATATATCATCTGCACGCAATCACATTGTCATCCTGAGTGGAGCGCAGCGCAATCGAAGGATCTCACGCACAGTTCTGCCAACTGCGTTAAGACCTTTCGCTCGGTGTGAGATCCCTCGACAAGCTCGGGATGACAAAATGAAATACGGCCTAACGGCCGCCCTCATCAGTCATCCTGTCGGATGACAGCTTCCCCGTGGGGGAAGCCTTA
>JAFYOK010000156.1 GCA_017560175.1 Clostridia bacterium
ACAGTTACGACAATGCCAAGGAAAACCTCATGGAGCGTTTCGGCATCAGTGAGATCCAGGCCCAGTCGATCCTGGAGATGCAGCTGAGAAGACTGCAGGGTCTCGAGCGCGAGAAGATCGAAGCCGAACTGAACGAGCTGCGCATTCGCATTGCCGACTACAACGATATCCTGGTCAAGCCCGAGCGCGTTTATGCCATCATCAAGGAAGGTCTGCTGGAGATCAAGGAGAAGTATGGCGACGAGCGCCGTACCGAAATCTCCCACGATGAGAACGAGATCGACATCGAAGACCTCATCGAAGAGAAGCAGTGCGTCTATACCATGACCCGTATGGGTTACATCAAGCGTCTGCCGGTCAATACCTACCGCAGCCAGCGTCGCGGCGGCCGCGGCATCACCGGTCTGACCACCCGTGAAGAGGACGTTGCCGATACCATGTTTACGGCTTCGACCCACGATCAGATCCTCTTCTTCACCAATAAGGGCCGCATGCACCGCCTGAAGGGCTACCAGATCCCCGAAAGCTCGAGAACCGGCAAGGGCATGAATATGGTCAACCTGCTGCAGATCGAGGGTGAAGAGAAGGTCACTTCCATGATCCCTGTCCGCGAGTTTGAAGAAGACAAGTATGTCATCCTGGTCACCCGTATGGGTACCGTCAAGCGTATCGCCATGCCCATGCTGCAGACCGCCCGTAAGGCCGGTATCCGCGCCATCGGCCTGGAAGAGGGCGATGCACTGGTATCTGTCCTGATCACCGACGGCAGCGACCATGTTGTCATTGCCACCAGCGGTGGCGCAGCCATCCGTTTCCATGAGGATGAAGTCCGTCCCATGGGTCGTGAGGCCTTCGGCGTTCGCGGTATCAAGCTGCGCGAAGGTGATTTTGTCATCGGTGCCGACAAGCAGAGCGCCGGTACATACCTGCTGACCGTTACCGAAAAGGGTTACGGCAAGCTGACGCCCGTTGAAGAATACACCGTTCACCACCGTGCAAGCGGCGGTATGATGGCCCATAACCTCACCGAAAAGACCGGTAAGCTGGTCTCCGTCCGTGTTGTCAATGCCGAGGATGACCTGCTGATCATGACCTCCGAAGGCGTTGTCATCCGTATGGCTTCGGGCACCATCCGTATCTGTGGCCGTGCATCCCAGGGCGTTATCCTGGTCAAGGTCGGTGAGAACGGCCAGGTCATCGACGTTGCGCTGACCGAAAAGGAAGAAGATGAGCCTGCAGAAGGCCAGGAAACTTCCGAGGGTGAGGAAAACATTGCCGAAGAGACCGAAGCCGTCGTCGAGGCTGAATAAGGCATGAAGACGGTCGAGATCTATTCCGACGGCGCCTGCTCGGGCAATCCCGGCCCCGGCGGCTGGGGAGCTATCCTGCGCTGGAACGGCATCGAAAAAGAGCTTTCGGGCGGCGAGGCACAGACCACCAACAACCGTATGGAGCTGATGGGTGCCATTTCGGCCTTTGAGGCGCTCAACCAGGCCTGTGTTGTAGAGTTTTATACCGATTCGCAGTACATCACCAAGGCCATCACCGAAGGCTGGCTGGAGAACTGGAAGAAGCGCGGCTGGAAGAAGGCCGACAAGTCGCCGGTCCTTAATGTCGACCTGTGGCAGAGACTGGATGCATGCTTCCAGAAGCATGAAGTCCATGTCCACTGGGTCAAGGGCCATGCGGATAATCCGTTTAATAACCGGTGTGATGAGCTGGCAGTTGCCGCAAGATTAAAGTTCTGATTTAAATATTCAGCGGATAGATTGGTGTGCATTACATATCTTCGACATAAATCTGTATGCTTTTGATGAGTGCTGCCATGGGCGCTGCCGCCCCAAACCCCGGCCATACTTTGCCCCATTGCAAAGTATGCAAAAAATGCCAAGGGGTGTTGCGAATTCCCCCC
>JAFYOK010000157.1 GCA_017560175.1 Clostridia bacterium
CTGATCGAGGAAGTTGATTGGTCCAAGGTCTGCGGTACCGTCTATTTTGTCTTCTCGGTTCAGGAAGAAGTCGGTCTGCGCGGCGCACGTACAGCTTCCCACGGCATCCAGGCCGATGTTGCCCTGTCCATCGACACCACCGCTGCCAGCGATACCATGGAGTCTATGATGGATCAGATGGTCTGCCTGGGCAAGGGCCCCGGCATCAAGGCTATGGACTTCAGTTTTATCTCCAGTGTTGCTGTCCGCCGCAAGCTGCAGCAGGTCGCCAAGGAGCATAACATTCCGTATCAGCTGGAAGTCTTTACAGGTATCGGCACCGATGCAGGTGAGCTGCACATGGCCCATAAGGGTGTACCCACCGGCAGCGTTTCGGTTCCTTCGAGAAATGCCCACACCGCCCTGGAAGTCATCGACCTGCAGGATATGGACTATGCCAAGGATCTGCTGGCGCAGTTTATCTATGCCCTCAAGGACAAGGACGAGTTCAAGTTTGTAAAGTAAGGCTATGAGAAGAATAGTGAAGCATCTGTGGCTTATTCCACTGCTTGGTTATCTCTTCCTTTGTATAACTGCACCGATCGATCTGCAGATCGAAGAAGACAGCTGTTTTGCCGGTACCACCGAGATTCGATATGTCATTCGCAATAGAAGTATTCTGCCTTATTGGGGTTACGCCTTCAACAACCTTGAAAAACAGGAGGGAGAAAACTGGGCAGATGACAACGATCCACAGCTGCGCCCCGATCTTGGAATTTCCTTTAGACTATTGGATACTGAACAGGGAAAATATAGATTGAGCGAGCCTTTGGAAGCGGGAACCTACCGCCTGACGGTTCGGTGTGATTACCGCCTGCTTGGCGAGATGAAGCAAAGCAGGATATTTACCATTGAATAAGAAAACAGCCTCCCGATTTGGGAGGCTGTTTTTCGCTTAAATCTCCATTTTTTTGCCGTTCAGTACGGCACCTGTGAGGATATCACCATCATAGGACAGCTTGAGGGAGAAGAAGGGCTCCTCGTCGGCCAGCAGCTTGAGAAAAATCTTGTCGCCTTCCCAGATGGGCAGGGAGGGTACTTCGGACTTTTTGACCCATTCCAGATTGCCTTCGCTGCATTCGCCGATCTCGCCCTCCCAGCCTGTGGCTGTGAAGAGGTGCATATACTCGGTTTCGTAGATGGTGTTGACAAAGGTGACCAGGCCGCGGTAGCGGTAGTCGGTCAGCTGCAGACCGGTCTCCTCATAGGTCTCACGGAGGATGCAGTCTTCGGGGCTTTCCTTGTCTTCAAACTTACCGCCGACGCCGATCCACTTGTCCTGGTTGACGTCGTTTTTCTTTTTGACACGATGAAGCATCAGATACTCATCGCCGCGCTCGATATAACAAAGAGTTACATTTCTCATCTTATTTCCCTAAAGTATTCAGATATATGTCGGTCAGACTGTGTTTAACGGTGCCGTCGAAACCTGTGCAGGTGTGTGCCATGGCCATGGAGTTGAGGATGGCTTCCTCGGTGGCTTCGGCGCAGGCGGTGAAAGCCTGGCCCAGCAGGGATTCCTGCAGGATCTCGATGGCCTGGATACCGCCCTGGGGTTCACTCTCGATGCGGTTGGCAGTGGTGAAGCCCAGCATGATATCACCGCTGCCGTGGCCCATAAAGGAACCGGTACGGCTGAGACCGACACCACAGCGGCGGATAATGCGCTTGAGCTGGCGGTCGGAAACCGGCAGGTCGGTACCGACGATCATCATGATAGAACCGCGGTCGAGGTCGGCAGGAGTGATCTTCTCCTTGAGCATGGGACCGATGTGGTTGCCGCAAAGGGTGAAGGTCTCGGTGGCGCCAAAGTTGGACTGAACCAGTACGCCGAGGGTATAGGTTTTCTCGCCAACAGTGACCAGACGGGAGGCCGAAC
>JAFYOK010000158.1 GCA_017560175.1 Clostridia bacterium
ATTTCCGGTGGACAAAGCGTGGTCTTATACAGCCATAGGCAGCGAAAGTCGGAGGGGCAGTATTTTGGCGAAATATTGGCGCGTTTTAGGGCAAGAGAAGTATTAAGAGATAAGCGCGTGTATGCAATTACATTTTCCAAAGGCACAGTACGGGATTATTTTATGATTGCGGCAAATGAAGACCATGGAGAACGAATGAGAAAAGCGATCACCAATATGGAAAATGGACTTTGGGGTAAGTTGGATGTGTGCAGGATCAGTATTCGTTAATTTCAATGTTTCCTTGAATTAAACGGTAAAAATTAGATGATGGTGATAGTTGCCAAATATTCTGAATGGTGCTATACTGCAGTTGAAGTGATAACGCACTAAAACAAAAGACTGGGAGGCAAAGATATGAAAAAAGTTTATGAGTTTCTGAAAAATGCCGGTACTTATTATCTGGCGACCGTAGAAGGCGACCAGCCCCGTGTCCGTCCCTTTGGTACAGCTCATGTATTTGAGGACAAGCTCTATATCCAGACAGGCAAGATCAAGCCGGTCTCCAAGCAGCTGGCCATCAACCCCAAGTGTGAGATCTGTGCCTTCAAGGATGGCGTATGGCTGCGTGTTGCCGCCGAACTGGTGGACGATGAGCGTGTCGAAGCCAAGAAGTCTATGCTGGATGCTTACCCCAGCCTGCGTAACCGCTATGACGAGAACGATGGCAATACCCAGGTGCTCTATCTGAAGAATGCCGTTGCCACCTTCAGTTCCTTCACCGGAGAACCCGAAGTCGTTGAGTTTTAAAATTGCATAAAGCCAAATCTCCCGTCAGGTTTCTGTCGGGAGATTTTTTCTGTACCTTGCGGCATAACTCTGTTATAATGACAAAAGATGATACAAAAAGGGGAGAGTGCCCATGGAGAAGATTTATGGCATCAGCAACTGGAAACTGACCGTTCGGCGGGCAGAGGATCATGTCGAGATCCTGCGCGCCGTGACCTGTGATGCCCAAGCTGTTTTGCCCGATATGCTTTTTGATCTTCCGATCACCATTCTGGGAGACCATGCGCTGGCCCCGACGGCCAAGCCCATCGAGGGAGAAGAAGTGCTCATCGTCAGCGGCAGGGAAGGCGAATGGAACAACCGTAACCTGCGTGAACTGACCCTGCCTATCGGACTTCGTGAAGTACAGGCCTATGCCTTTTACGGATGCCGTGCTCTGCATACGTTTCGTCTGCATGACGGCATCAATCGTTGGGGCATCGATTGCTTTATGAACTGTCACCAGCTGCGTCAGCTGCATCTGACCCGTATCGGAGAAGCGCAGAGTGAGGCGCTGGCCTTTATCTGCGGAGCAATTTCGGAAGAGATGGATGTTGTCATCCATGAGATCGATGGCACCGAGACCCGTCTGGTCTTCCCCGATTATGTAGAAGACTACGAGGAGAATATCCCCAACCACAGTTTCGATTTCCGCATCACCGGTGGCGGATATCCCTACCATCATACATTCCCCAAAAAGCAGCTGATCCTGCGTACCTACGATGAGCACTGGCCGCAGTATCTGCGTAAGCAGTATGAAGAAGAGACGGCGCTGCGCCTGGCCTATACCCGTCTGCGCTGGCCCAGTGGCCTGGAGGCTTTTGCCGAAAAGCAGTATACCGATTACCTCAGCGCCCATGCGGAAGATGCCATCCTGTGGCAGCTGTCGCAGAAGGATGCCGCAGGTCTGACCTTGCTGCTGGACAAGCTCAAGCCCAATGCCGATATCCTGCACAACGCCTGCGAACAGGCGCGCCGTGAGGGCAATACCGAAGCCCTGGCGCTGCTGCTGGAGCGGCAGGGAAAGAGCCGTCCCCGCGGTTTCGACCGCTCCTTTGACCTTTGATTTCTAAGAACGGAGGCATGAGATGTCCGAACAGAAAAACTTAGCACAGATCGGGTTGGAGATCCTGCAGGCCTCCCGAAATGAATTATATATGAATCTGCCCTATCTGGATGTGGTGCTCTGCGGATTGGAGTTCCTGCCGGCAGAGGGCAAGACGTTAAGCGTTGCCACCGATGGTGTTGCGCTGTATTTTGACGGCAACTATCTGGCCGAGCGCTATCTGCGTGGCCGCACCCTTTGCAACCGCATTTATCTCCATGTTCTGCTTCATTGTATGCTGCGTCATCTGGCCAAGAAGAAGGGGCGTGTTCCCGAACTATGGGATCTGGCCTGCGATATTGCGGTAGAGAGTATTCTGGATGACCTGCGTTATGCCTGCATCGAGACCGGCTATTCACCGGCACGGCAGAAAATGTATGGCGAGCTGCGCAGCGAGATGAAGGTGCTGACCGCCGAAGCCATTTATCTTTATCTGCTGCGGCAGGATTATGACGAATATCAGATCGCCCGTCTGCAGCGCACCTTCCTGGTGGACGATCACGGCCTCTGGGATATGCCCGAACGGGAGAATGACGACCGCAGCGAGCAGCAGGATGATGACTGGAAAGATCGTTCGGAAAAGACCCGTACCGCCATGGAGACCGTATTGGCAGGACAGGCCATGGGTGGCGAAGCCGTGTTGGAGCAGATCAAGGTCGCCGTTCGGGAAGATGTCGATTACCGTGCCTTCCTGCGGCGGTTTGCCGTCCCAAGAGAGGTGCTAGCTGTCGACGGCGATGCTTTCGATTATACTTATTACACCTATGGCCTGAGGGTCTTTGGCAATATGCCGCTGGTGGAATATCCCGAAACCAAGGAAGAAAAGCGCATTGAGGATTTTGTCATTGCTATCGATACCTCCATGTCGACCAATGGCGAACTGGTACGGCAGTTTCTGGAATGTACCTATGCTATCCTGCGTTCGACAGAAACCTTTACCCGCAAGGTCAATATCTATATCCTTCAGTGTGATGATCAGGTGCGCAAAGAGACAGCTATTCATGATCTGGAGGAGCTGCGAAAGTATATGGACGAGTTTGACCTGGTGGGCGGCAGCGCCACCGACTTCCGTCCTGTATTCCAGCGTGTGTCGGAGCTGCAGGCGGCCGGTGCCTTTACCAGCCTGCGCGGCCTGATCTATTTCACCGACGGCATGGGTACTTATCCCCAGAAGCGACCCCCTTATGATGCGGCATTCGTCCTGCTGGAAGAGCCGCCCATGATGTTTAAATCGCCCCCCTGGGCCATCCGTCTGGTACTGGATGCCCTTTCTCTCGAGCGGACGGCCAAGGAGCTTGACCTTTCCCTCGATTCCGATCTTGAAGAACTTCCCCAATTATAAGAGGTGCCAATATGAATATCAAACAGGCAAAACAGGAGATCCAGAACACCCTTCGTGCTTACCTCACCAAGGATGAACTGGGCAACTATCTCATCCCCACCATCCGTCAGCGTCCCGTCCTGCTGATGGGCCCTCCGGGTATCGGCAAGACCCAGATCATGGCGCAGATCGCCGCCGAGACCGGTGTTGGTCTGGTGGCCTATACCATCACCCATCATACCCGTCAGAGTGCCATCGGTCTGCCCTTTATCGAGCATTACAACTATGATGGCAAGGATTATGCCATTACAGAATACACCATGAGTGAGATCCTGGCTTCGGTCTACGCGCTGATGGAAAAGACCGGCATCCGCGAAGGTATCCTCTTCCTGGACGAGATCAACTGCGTTTCGGAGACTCTGGCACCCATGATGCTGCAGTTCCTGCAGTGCAAGACCTTTGGCAACCAGGTGCTGCCCGAAGGCTGGCTGATCGTCGCCGCAGGCAATCCGCCCGAATACAACAAGTCGGTCCGTGACTTTGACGTCGTTACCCTCGACCGTGTCAAGCGCATCGATGTACAGGATGACTTTGCCGTATGGAAGGAATATGCCCGCCGCAGAGGTGTCCATGGTGCGGTTGTTTCCTATCTGGATATCAAGAAGGAGAACTTCTACTGCATCGAGGCTACCGTTGACGGCCTGCAGTTTGCCACCGCCCGCGGCTGGGAAGACCTGAGCGAACTGATCATCGCTTATGAAAAGCTGGGTCTGCGTGTCGATCGTGAAGTTGTCGGCCAGTATATTCAGCTGCCTCGCATCGCAAAGGACTTTGCCAACTATCTGGAGCTTTATTATAAGTATCAGCGTATCTATCATGTGGAAGATATTCTGCAGGGTACATGGCAGTCGATCACAAAGAATGAGCTCAAAGCAGCTCCCTTTGATGAAAAACTGTCGGTCATGGGGCTTGTGCTTTCCCGTCTGTCGGAAGAGGCCAAGCGTCTGCGTCTGCAGGATGAGCTGACCGTCACCCTCCACAGCACCCTCAAGGAACTGAAGGTACAGGGCGAGCAGGTCGGATTCCGTCAGGCGCTGGAGATGCTCATCGAGCAGCGCCAGGCTGCTATGAAAATGGCCGGAGATGCAGGCCATCTGGAAAAGGATGCACGTGACCGCATGATGCGTGAGCTCAAGGTGCTGAACGATTACCGCAGCCGCATCGTCGATGGCGATCTGGCCGATGATATGGTCTTTGATGCCATCCGTCAGTGGTTTGGCGGCGAAGTCGAATTGCGCAGCTCGTTGGCTGAAAAGACATCTTCCATGTTTGACAATGCCTTCCGATTCCTGGAAGAGACCTTCCTGCAGGGTCAGGAGCTGGTCATGTTCGTTACCGAAGTGACCGCCGGTTATGATACCTCATGGTTTGTCGAAAATTTCGGCTGTGATGCCTATTTCCGTCACAATCGTGAACTCTTCTTTGATGTCACACAGAAGCGTATCCACGAAAGTATTGCTGCCGCCCGTGCGGTTGAAAATCTATAAACATATTGATCCCCTCCTCCGTGCAGAAAGGCCGAAGGAGGGGATTTTCTTTTATTCTTCAAATACCGCACGTAATTTGCTCAGGGCTTTCTTTTCCAAGCGGGAGACATAGGATCGGCTGATGCCTTTCTGGTCGGCGATTTCCCGTTGGGTGAGGGGCTGGCGGCCATAGAGACCGTAGCGCAGGATGATGATCTCCCGTTCCCGTTCGTCCAGATGGGAGAAGATATACTGATAGATGCGGTGGCAGCTGTCGGATACTTCTACGGCTTCTAATCCGGCATCTTCGATGCTGATGACGTCCATGAGGGAGAGGGCCGCACCGTCCTCGCCCTGGTCGATGGGATCGGAGAGGGAGACTTCCCCCTGGTGTTTACGGATGGAGCGGAGGTACATGAGGATCTCGTTTTCAATGCAGCGGGCAGCATAGGTGGCCAGTCTTGCGCCCTTGGTGGGATGGAAAGTGCAGACACCTTTGATGAGGCCAATGGTGCCGATGGACACCAGATCGTCATAGTCATCCCGTGCGGCATAGTATTTTTTGACGATATGGGAGACCAGGCGGAGATTGTGTTCCACCAGTTTGTTGCGTGCTTCCAGATCTCCTTCGGCGGTGCGGGCCAGGCAGAGGGCTTCCTCTTCGGCCGAAAGGGGACGGGGGAAAGCGCCGCCGCTTTGGGAAGTCTTGAGGATAAGAAAGGCTCCGCCCGAAAGGGTCTGGAGAAGCCAGGGAAAAAACATGGGCATACGCCCCTTTCTGTTGTATTCCCTAAAGGATATGCAGACGGGGCAAGTCCGTATTTTGCAAAGATGGCTTTTTTCGCTTTTGCAGTTCACAACAGAGGAAAGAAGTGGTATGATGAAACTATAAAAACAGCAGCTCCCTGCGAAAGGAGAATGAAAATGAAAAAACTGCTGAAAACAGCGGCCAAGGCAGCGCTGGTCGGTGCAGGTCTGTATGCCTGGGCGCAGGCGCCACGCCGCAGCCATCCTGCCATGGACAAGCTGAAGAAATACCGCTATGCCCACCGCGGTCTCCACGATCTGACCATGGGCATTCCCGAAAATACCCTCCCGGCCTTTCAGCGTGCCGTTGACCACGGTTTTGGTGCTGAGCTGGATGTCCATCTGACCCGTGATGGTCAGCTTGTCGTCATCCATGACAGCCAGTTGGAGCGCCTGTGTGACCGTGCCAAGGTGGTCGAGGATCTGACCTATGAAGAACTGGCAGCCATGCCCATTCTGGGTACCGAGCATTGCGCGCCTTTGCTGCAGGATGTTCTGAAAATCTTTGAGGGTAAGACACCCCTCATTGTCGAACTCAAGACCTGGCAGGACAATGCCGATGCGTTGTCGGCAGCTGTCAATCTCATGCTCAAGACCTACGAGGGTGACTACTGCATCGAGTCTTTCGATCCCCGTGTCGTCCGCTGGTTCCGTAATTACAGCCCCGAAACAGTACGCGGTCAGCTGTCCTACGATTATGCACGCGGCGGCAGCAGCCGTACCCCTGTGGAGCAGTTTGCGCTGACCCACATGCTTTGCAACCACGCAGGCCGTCCCGACTTTGTAGCCTACAATTACGGCGACCGTCATACCCTGCCCGTGCAGGTGTCCTGCGGTGTACTGGGCGCACAGGAGGTCAGCTGGACTATCCGCACCATTGAAGATATGCACGCAGCTGAAGCGGCCGGTGCCATCGTCATTTTTGAAAACTTTATTCCCGAAGCGTAGTATTTGGTGAACAGTTGACAGTTGACGGTGGACGGTTTATAAGCGATAACCGAGTCAAGAGGCTTCCCCCACGGGGAAGCTGTCACCGAACGGTGACTGATGAGGGCGGCCGTTAGGCCGTATTCAATTTTCTCTAAGCCTGTGGTCAGCAGTCCCTCATCCGTCGCTCTGTCGAGCGCCACCTTCCCCCCAGGGGAAGGCTTAAATCGCAATCCTATCACAATTCATATACATAAAAGGAGAAACTATCATGGAAGTTCTGGCATATTCCTATCGCGGAGATTTTAAGGATCTGATCTATACCGGCCATGTCGCCGTAGTTGACCATACAGGCAAGCTGCTGTATTCGGCAGGCGACCCCGACAAGGTTGCATTCGCACGTTCCTCGGCCAAGCCTATGCAGGCTATGTGCGCCTTC
>JAFYOK010000159.1 GCA_017560175.1 Clostridia bacterium
GGACCGCCATTTCCTCAAGATCGAGAAGGTCCACTATGGCCCCATGGAATCCTGCCGATATAAATTATTGAGATAAGCAAACGCCGTCCGAAAGGGCGGCTTCTTTTCGTTTGATGAATCCATTCCTCAGACAGGCACCCAGCCCAAAGCCTTCCCTTGGGGGAAGGGGGACCGCTTTAGCGGTGGATGAGTTGTTTATCTGATTTTCCCTTATCGGAAAGGATAAAGTGTCCTTCGGACAGAAAGAATAAACAACTCATCAGTCTGCTTCGCAGCCAGCTTCCCTTACACAGGGAAGCCTTCTGCAGCGCTCATCGTCCGAACTTGGGCCGTTAAGATACGGCCTCGTTCGGTCAGAGGGAAAAGCCATAAGCATATTTTTGCACCAAGCAAAAGCTGATCCGTACCACACAGCAGATCGACCCGGGTTTGATGCACTTTGTGCATTGCCCGGGAACGCGGTCAAGGGCGCAGCCCTTGCCATCCTTTGGTTACTTTCCCATGGTGGGGAAAGTAACGAAGAAAAGAGGAAGTTAATCTAATAAACAAACCCTTCCGTCATCCTTTGGATGCCAACTCCCCTTTGCCAAGGGGAGCCTTTAAAGCCGCCCTTGGTAAGGGCGGGCTTTCGGGCCGATGTGGGCATCGGCCCCTACAAATTGCGCCGCAGGCACCATAACTGTCAACTGTCCACTTTCAACTGTCCACTGACGGGCCGATGTGGGCATCGGCCCCTCCTTGTGTCAGACTGAAAAATATGGTATCTTTAATTTATACAGAAACCAAACACTTTATATAATAAGGAGAGAACGAGATGAAGAAACGATGGATGGCCTTATTGCTGGCAATGCTGATGACCCTTTCCATGCTGCCCGTTTCGGCCATGGCAGAGGAAACCGGCACAGTACCCATGCCGACAGAGGAGGAAGAGACCACATCTTCCGGTCTGACCCTCTGTTCCGATGAGTTTACCATCGAAAACGGCGTTCTGTTGGCATATACAGGCCCGACCAAGGTCACCGAGGTCACCGTGCCTTATGGCGTCACGGCCATCGGCGATCTGGCCTTTTATACCAAGAACAGGATCATGAAGATCAATCTGCCCGCTACGGTGGAGCGCATCGGCCATAATGCCTTTGCTGCCTGCTACAGCCTGCAGGAGATCAACCTGCCCGAAGGCCTGACCTATATCGGTCATCATGCATTTTCCGATTGCCAAAGTCTGACAAGCCTGAAGCTGCCCTCCACACTGACCTATATCGGCGAACGTGCCTTTTATAACTGCAGAGCGGCGGAAGGGGAAATCGTCATTGCCGACGGCGTGACCGAGCTCGGCAGCTATACCTTTTATAACTGCAAAAAGATCACCGGCGTTACCCTGCCCGAGGGGCTGACGGAGATTCCCGATAGTTTTTTCATGGGATGCGAGGGGCTGGTCAGGGTCAATCTGCCCGATACCATCGAACGCATCGGCGAATATGCCTTTGGCTACTGCAAGAGCCTGAAATCTCTTGACCTGCCCGAAAGTCTGTGCAAGCTGGGCAGATGTGCCTTCCAGAATTGCGAAAGCCTCAGCCGCCGTCTGACCATTCCCGATCAGCTGGAAGAGATTCTTCAGGGAACTCTGGCTGAGGTCGGCAACGTTAAGGAACTGGTCATCGGCGAGCGTGTACGGTGGATCTACTCCGGACAAGGAAATGGTCATGCCTTTTATGGCATGAGTTCCGTCACCGATGTCATCTTTACCGGTCTGAGTGTACCCAACAACTCGCCGGATGGCAATGAAATCAACAAAAAGCTCTTCACCTTTATGCCCAGCCTGCAGAATGTCTGGGTGCCCGAAGAGGCCTACGATATCTATCTGGAAATCTATGGTGAGTATCTGCCCGAAGGCGTACAGCTGCTGGCCGGATTCCCCGAAGAGGTCAACACGACCTGCGGCGAGAACCTCGACTGGTCTGTGGTCGATGGCGTCCTGACCATTTCGGGCACCGGTGATATGTATGACTTTGGTGCCAATGGCGGCCCGTGGGCTTCCCAGAGAGACAATATCACATCGGTCGTCATCGGTGAGGGCGTTACCAACATCGGTGCATACGCCTTTTCCAATATGGGCAAGATCACGGCCGTCACCGTACCCTCCACCGTCACATCGGTGGGCGAGGGCGCATTCTACTTCTGCGGCAAGCTGGCCGAGATCGACCTGCCCGCGGTTACCGAGATCGGCAAGAATGCCTTTTACAGCTGTGACGGCCTGACCGCTCCCGTTTTCCCCACAGGTCTGACCAAACTGAACGAGGGCGTTTACGGCGGATGCGCAGGCTTTACCCATGTCGATATCCCCGAAGGCATTACCACCATTCAGTCGGGTGCTTTTGAAAAATGCGTCAATTTGGAAACGATCACCATTCCTGCATCGGTCGAACGGATCGACAATCGTCCTTTCGACTCCTGCACATCGCTGGTCTCCATTACGGTAGATGAAAACAACAAGAACTATACATCGGTGGACGGCGTTCTGCTGGGCTGGTTCGGCGGCGACCTGATCCAGTATCCGGCCGGCAGGGAAGAGGA
>JAFYOK010000160.1 GCA_017560175.1 Clostridia bacterium
CATCGATGAGATAGCTGTAGGCGCCGTAGGTGTCATCGGCCAGCCAGCCGGTGTAGCCGCCTTCCAGAATGTCGATGCGCTCGACAGGGATACCCAACTGCGCCAGCAGACGGGCAGCATGGGATGTGCGTTCGCCGCTGCCATCATCCAACAGGATCAGAGAGAAATCGCCCTCGGCGGCCGAAAGCGCCTTTTCCAGATTGGTGAGAGCAGCCGCATCGTCGCCCTGCAGGGCAGGGGTCATATCGGCGAGGTGAGCATCGATGATATGGCCGGAAATATGGTAATCTTTTTTGCTGCGGGTATCGAGGATGAGATAACCCGGCTGAATGGCGGTGATGATGTATTTGAGTTCCTGACGATGCATGGCAATTTCTCCTTTTGTATAAGAATATACTTTCATTATATCGAAAAAGTTGGATGTGTCAACCATCGAAAGTTTTAGATTTGACAATATGATAAATGAGATGACAATTATATTTTTAGTCAATCGTCCCTTGATTCACCTTTGCAAATCTTCTATACTGTAATCATAGAAAACCACACCAAACAGAAAGAGGTCATCATTATGCTGAATGCTGCCGAAAAGGTAAAGAATACCGTTATCGAACACCGCCGCATCATCCACCGCTATGCCGAGCTGGGCGGTAAGGAGTTCAAGACACGTGACTACTGCATCGCCGTCTGCGATCGTCTGGGTCTGACCCATGAGATGGTCACCGAATGTGCCTTTATTGCCAAGCTGGATACAGGCAAGCCCGGCCCCCACATCGTCCTGCGTGCCGATATGGATGCGCTGCCCATGCCCGAGCATCCCGAAAACCTCAAGGGCGCAAGAACCTGCATGTCCGATGATCCCAATACCTGCCATGCCTGCGGCCATGATGCCCATACCGCCATGCTGCTGGGCTCCATGGAGGCTTTTTGCGAGATTCGCGACCGGCTGAGCGGCGTTCTGTACTTTGCTTTTGAATCGGGTGAAGAGATCGGCGCCAGCGGCCGTCAGGTCGTTGAAGCCCTGCAGAAGTATCCCATCGATACCTGCTGGGGTATCCATGTCTATTCTGCCCTGGATGCAGGTAAGATCGGCATCCGCAGCGGTGCCTGCATGGCAGGTCTTGCCATGATCGACATCACTGTTCACGGCAAGGGTGGCCACGGCAGCCGTCCCGACCTGTCCATCAATCCTGTTTTTGCAGCTGCAGATATCGTCACATCCATGCCCGGTGCCATGGCACATCAGCTCAATGTCGAAAAGACTGTCACCTTCGGCATCGGTTCGATCCAGGCCGGCCAGGCACACAATGTCTTCCCCGAGACCGCACGCATCCGCGGCACCATGCGCTTCTTCGACCGCGAAGAAGGCCGCAAGGCGCTGGCGCTCTCCAAGAAGATCGCCCATAATGTTGCCGACATCCATAACTGCACCGTCACCTTCGGTCCCCGTACCGAGGATGCTTCCTCGCCCGTCGTCAACAGCATCCCCCATGCCGAGCTGGCCAAGCAGGTCATCCGCGGTCATTACGGCCCTGAGGCTGCACCCGAAGAGTTCCCCCTCTGGTATGCATCCGAAAGTTTCAGCTACTACTGCAATGCCTTCACCGGCGTTCTGGCTCTGCTGGGTATCCGCAATGCCGAGGTCGGCAGCGGCGCCGAGCATCATAACGAGCATTTCGACATCGATGAGAGCGCCATGGATATGGGCGTAAAGTCCACCATGATGTATGTTCTCGAACTGATGAAGAACGGTATGCCCAAGTAAAAGAGCTGTAATGGTTGGAAACGACGAAAAAGCTGAGAAGCAACTTCCGAAACGAAAACCCAATCGCTTATCCGGGTTTGATTACAGTACCAGCGGTGCCTATTTTGTCACGATATGTACCCAAAATCGCCGGTGTATATTATCAAAGATTGTAGGGGACGGGTTTCCCGTCCCGAAAGTACCCGGAGAAATCGCCGCTCGGATGATAGAGGAGATTCCAAAGCGATTTATAGGCGTATCGGTAGAGCAGTTTGTCATTATGCCAAATCATATCCATATGATATTGGTTATGGAGAATATGGAGGAGCTTGTTAAGACTACACCTGTTTTAGGCGAAGTTGTTGCTTGGTACAAGTACAATACAACCAGACAGATCAATTTGAAACAAGGGACAGTGGGACAGCGAGTTTTTCAGCGATCTTACCATGATCATGTGATTCGAAACGAAAAAGACCATCGGAAAATATGGACATATATTGAGTGCAATCCGATGTTGTGGGCAGAAGATTGTTTCTACAGCTCGGAGGAAGACGAAGGAAGCGGGACGGGAAACCCGTCCCCTACAAAGTATCGGTAGTTTAAAAGTACATAATATAAAATGCTCTGACAGATGACAAAGCAGCCGCCCATCATGAGCGGCTGCTTTGTCTATCATAATTGACTTTTTGCAGGCTTCTATGCTATATTATATTTGATACCCTATGGGGTTTTGAATGTATACAAAAGAACTGAAATGGGAGGAAACAGGCACTTTTTGTGTCGGTTGCAGATCCTCCGATCCGAGGGTTCTTTTGATGAAAGGAAGATAAATCAAGCTATGACAGATCGCGAAAAAATTCGTAATTTTTCGATCATTGCCCATATCGACCACGGTAAGTCGACTCTGGCCGACCGTCTGCTGCAGATGTGCAACGCTGTCAGCGACCGTGAGATGACCAGCCAGCTGCTGGACAATATGGAACTGGAGAAGGAGCGCGGCATTACCATCAAGTCCCGTGCTGTTCTCATGGAGTATGAAGCACAGGATGGTGAGCGTTATCACCTCAACCTGATCGACACCCCGGGCCACGTCGACTTCAACTACGAAGTTTCCCGTTCGCTGGCCGCTTGCGAGGGTGCCATTCTGGTCGTCGATGCCGCACAGGGCATCGAGGCGCAGACCCTGGCCAACACCTATCTGGCCCTGGAGAACGACCTGGAAGTTCTGCCTGTTGTCAATAAGATCGACCTGCCCTCCGCACGTCCCCAGGAGGTCAAGGAAGAGATCGAAAATATCATCGGCCTGCCTGCCATGGATGCGCCCGAAGTTTCGGCCAAAGCCAACATCAATATCCAGGCCGTTCTGGAAGATATCGTTCAGAATGTCCCTGCGCCCCGACCCGGTCAGGAAGGTCTGACACGTGCGCTGATCTTCGACAGCCAGTATGACCCCTATAAGGGCGTTATCGTCTTTGTTCGTGTCTTTGACGGCGAGTTCAAGCCCGGCATGAAGATCCGCATGATGGCCACCGGTGCCGAGTTCCAGATTGTCGAAGTCGGCTACCTGCGTTCTCTGAGCATGGAGCCCTGCGATGTTCTGACCGCCGGCGAGGTCGGTTACATCACCGCTTCCATCAAGACAGTCAGCGATACCAGCGTTGGCGATACCGTCACCGATGCCAATAATCCCGCCCCCGAAGCGCTGGCCGGTTATAAGAAGGTCCAGCCCATGGTCTTCTCGGGTCTCTATCCTGCCGACGGCAAGAAGTACCCCGACCTGCGTGATGCGCTGGAAAAGCTCCAGCTTAACGATGCGTCCCTGACCTATGAGCCCGAAAGCTCGGCAGCACTGGGCTTTGGCTTCCGCTGCGGCTTTCTGGGTCTGCTCCACCTGGAGATCATCCAGGAGCGTCTGGAGCGCGAATACAACCTCGATCTGATCACCACCGCCCCCAGCGTAGTCTATCGCATCAAGATGACATCGGGCGAGACGGTCATGATCGATAACCCCCTCAACTATCCCGCACCCACCGAGATCGAATATGCCGAAGAACCCATCGTCAAGGCCAACATCATCACCCCTTCGGAATATGTCGGCAACCTGATGGATCTCTGCCAGGATCGCCGCGGTGTCTTTAAGGATATGAAGTACCTCGATACCAACCGTGTCGAGCTGCACTATGAACTGCCCCTCAACGAGATCATTTATGACTTCTTCGATGCCCTCAAGTCCCGCACCCGCGGCTATGCATCCCTCGACTATGAGATGCTGGGTTATGAGAAGTCCAATCTGGTCAAGCTGGATATCCTGCTCAACGGCGAGGTTGTGGATGCGCTGTCCTTCATCGTCTTTGCGGATAACGCTTATCCTCGCGCCAGAAAGATGGCTGAGCGTCTGAAGGAGCATATCCCGCGTCAGATGTTCGAGGTTCCGATTCAGGCTGCTATCGGCGGCAAGGTCATCGCTCGTGAGACCGTTAAGGCAATGCGTAAGGACGTACTTGCCAAGTGCTATGGCGGTGATATTA
>JAFYOK010000161.1 GCA_017560175.1 Clostridia bacterium
AGATAGAAGAAATTATAAGGAGGTTTTTCCTATGAAAATTGAAAAAGATGTCCTGAAGATGATCCAGGAGCTGTCCGATGCTCCCGGTGCTTCCGGTTTTGAAGATGAAGTTGTCAATGTTGCAAGAACCTATGCAGCACCTCTGGGTGAGCTGAAGGAAGACTTCATGCGCAACCTGTATATCTATCGTAAGGAAAATAGTGGCAATAAGCCTGTCGTCATGCTGGATGCCCATTCCGATGAGATCGGTTTTATGGTTCATTCCATCAAGCCCACCGGCTGCATCCGCTTCATTCCTCTGGGCGGCTGGAGCAAGAATGCGCTGGTTTCCGACAAGGTTCTGGTCCGAAATGCCAAGGGTGAGTATATCCCCGGTATCATTGCTTCCAAGCCTGTTCACTTCATGACTGCTGCAGAGAAGGCCAACCCCTCCATGGAAATCTCCGATATGGTTATCGATATCGGTGCAGTTTCCTATGAGGATGCTGTAGAGAACTTCCATATTCGTATCGGTGAGCCCATTGTTCCTGCCACAAAGTTTGAGTATGATGAAGCCCACGATCTGATGTTCGGTAAGGCTTTTGACTGCCGTATCGGCTGCGCTGTCATGCTTGAGGCTCTGCGTCGTCTGGAAGGCAAGGAGCTGCCCTGTGACGTTGTTGCTGTTCTGTCCAGCCAGGAAGAGATCGGCGACCGCGGCTGCAAGATCGCCGTCAATAATGTCAAGCCCAACATTGCCATCGTTCTGGAAGGCTGCCCTGCCGACGATACCTTTGCTGTAGGTTATGCGATCCAGACCGCCATGAAGAAGGGCCCCATGTTCCGTCACATCGACGTCAGCGCCATCTGCGCACCTCGTTATCAGCGTTGGACCCTCGACCTGGCTGCCGAAAAGGGCATTCCTGTTCAGGAGTCGGTTCGTGAAGGCGGTGGCAATAACGCTTCTGTTATCCAGACATCTCTGCTGGGTGCGCCCGCAGTTGTTGCAGGTGTTCCTGTTCGTTACATTCATTCGGCCAACGGCATCACCACAAACTTCGACTTTGAAGCCACTGTACAGATCGTCGTTGCTATGCTGGAGAATCTGACTCCTGAAGTCATCGCTTCTTTCTAAGTTGTTCATGTTTTTTGAAACAGGCTTATTTCTTATAAGCCTGTTTCTTTTTGTCTGAAAATATGATACTATATTTCCAATAAAGAGAACCTTCTAAAAGGAGAGAGAATCATGTTTTATTTGCTGTGTGCCATCGTCAGCAGTGCATTGGTTTCCATTATTATGCGTCTGAGTACAGATAAGGTGGAAAACAATATCAGCATGCTGGCCATGAATTATCTGATGTGTTCGACAGTTGCTGCTGCCTATGCCGGATTCGGCCAGCTGTTTCCTCAGACTGACACACTGGGACTGACTTTGGGAATGGGCGTGTTCCAGGGCATCCTCTATCTTCTGTCGTTTATCCTGCTGCAGGTCAACGTCAAGAAGAATGGTGTTGTCCTGCCGGCGACCTTTATGAAGCTGGGTCTGTTGGTACCTATGGTCATTTCCATTTTACTGTTCCGAGAAATTCCTGCACCCATGCAGATCGTTGGTTTCTGCATTGCCACAGCAGCGATTCTGCTGATCAATCTCGATAAGAGCCAGTCGGCAGTATCCTTCAAGATCGGTCTTGTTCTGCTGCTCCTCATCAACGGTACAGGTGATGCCATGGCTAAGGTCTATGAAGAGATCGGTGATCCTGCATTGTCGGCACAGTTCCTGTTTTATACTTTTGCCATTGCATTTATCCTTTGCATGGGTCTGGTAGCCGCCAAGAAGCAGAAGGTTGGCAAGAATGAGCTGTTCTATGGTTTCCTGGTTGGTGTTCCTAACTATTTCTCAGCCAAATTCCTGTTGGCGGCTCTTAATACGGTTCCTGCAGTTATTACATATCCCACCTATAGCGTCGGTACCATTCTGCTGGTCACACTGACAGGTGTTGGCTTCTTTAAGGAGAAGCTGGGTAAAAAGCAGTGGATCGGCCTTGGCATCATCCTGGTTGCGCTTATCCTGCTCAATATGTAGTGAAATCTAAAGCCTGCCCGTTGCGGCAGGCTTTTCTTTTTATGATAAGTATGTTATACTTTAGCTAAGTGCAAAGGAGGCGAGCGCCATGGAAATGGAACTGCAATGGGATAAAAAACTAAAGATCCAAACGGTAGGTCGCATCGATGACCATGCAGATGTACATCATTATCCCTATGAACCGACCCCTTATGTGGTGCTCGAAAGATTGGCAGAAAGCGGGTATATTGGCCGGGAAAGTCATCTGCTCGATTACGGCTGCGGTAAGGGACGTGTAGGATTTTATCTCAATCATACGGTTGGTTGCCGCAGTACGGGAATTGAATATGAAAGGGCCATCTATGAAGCGGCAATGGATAATCAAAAATCCTATGGAGAAAATCGTGGCGTAAATTTTGATTTTGCCAATGCCGAAACCTGCAAAGTGGGGGAGGCTGATGTGTTCTATTTCTTTAATC
>JAFYOK010000162.1 GCA_017560175.1 Clostridia bacterium
TCACGCAGCTTTTCCGAAACGATAAAATAGTCGATACGCCATCCGGCATTGTTCTTGCGTGCATTGAAGCGATAACTCCACCAGCTGTAAGCGCCTGTCAGGTCGGGATAGAAGTTGCGGAAGGAATCGATAAAACCAGCCCCCAGCAGATCGGTCATCTTGCCGCGCTCCTGGTCGGTGAAACCGGCATTCTTACGGTTGGAGGAAGGATTTTTCAGATCGATCTCCTTATGGGCAACGTTGAGGTCGCCGCAGAGGATGACCGGCTTATGTTCATCCAGCTTGCAGAGGTAGGCACGGAAATCATCCTCCCATGTCATGCGGTAATCCAGGCGCTTGAGCTCGTCCTGCGCATTGGGCGTATAACAGCAGACCAGATAGAAATCGTCATATTCGGCAGTAATGACGCGGCCCTCATGGTCATGCTCGTCGATGCCAATGCCATAGGTGACATTCAGCGGCTCAGTCTTGGTAAAGATGGCTGTACCCGAATAGCCCTTCTTTTCGGCATAATTCCAATACTGATGGTAGCCGGGCAGATCGAGGTCGATCTGGCCTTCCTGCAGCTTTGTCTCCTGCAGACAAAGCATATCGGGCTGCTTTTCTGCTACAAAATCGGTAAAGCCCTTGCCCACACAGGCGCGCAGGCCGTTTACATTCCAGGAAATCAGTTTCATATATTAGACTCCTTTATAGATAGCTTTGTTCCTTTAGTATAGCAGATTTTATAGGGGATGTATACGCACAAAAAAGACCCCGTCGATTTCTCGACGGGGTCTTGATCTATTTAAGCTGTAAGGTTCAGCTTGGCAGACTCAAAATTAGTCGTTCTGAGCCAGCTTAGCCAGACGCTCGTACTTAGCCTTAGCTGTTTCTTCAGCCAGGTTGAACAGACGCTCAGCTCTCTCGGGGAATGTGCCGACCAGACGTGTGTAGCGGGCCTCACCCTTGATGAATTCCTGATAGGAACCTGTGGGAGCCTTGCTGTCGAGGACGAAGGGATTCTTGCCCTCAGCTGCAACTCTGGGATCGAAACGGAACAGGTGCCAGTAACCAGCCTCGACTGCCTTCTTGATTTCCTTCTGGGAGTTGGTCATGCCGCCCTTGATGGAGTGCATCTCGCAGGGAGCGTAACCGATGACCAGAGAGGGACCATGGTAGCTTTCAGCCTCGACCAGAGCCTTAACTGTCTGCTGCTGGTTGGAGCCCATACCGACCTGTGCAACGTAGACGTAGCCGTACTGCATTGCGATAGCAGCCAGATCCTTCTTAGCGATTTCCTTACCGGCAGCTGCAAACTGAGCAACCTGACCGATCTGGGTAGCCTTGGAAGCCTGACCACCTGTGTTGGAGTAAACTTCTGTGTCGAAGACGAAGACGTTGATATCCTCGCCGGAAGCCAGGACGTGGTCCAGACCGCCGTAACCGATATCGTAAGCCCAACCGTCGCCACCGAAGATCCAAACAGACTTCTTCTGCAGGAAGTCCTTGTTCTCGTAGATAGCCTTGCAGAGGTCGCAGCCCTTCTCGACGCCCTTCTCGATGATGGGCAGCAGGACCTTGATAGCCTCTTCGCACTTAGCTGCATCGTACATGTTGTCGATCCAGTTCTGTGCAGCAGCCTTAACGTCTTCGCACTCAGCCTTAGCGATCAGCTCTTCCAGCTGGTTCTTCAGACGCAGTCTCATCTGCTTGACAGCTGTAGCCATACCGAGGCCGTACTCAGCGTTGTCCTCGAACAGGGAGTTAGCCCAAGCGGGACCCTTGCCAGCCTTGTTGACTGTGTAGGGCATAGCGGGAGCGGAACCACCCCAGATGGAGGAGCAGCCTGTAGCGTTGGCAACATACATTCTGTCGCCGAACAGCTGTGTGATCAGACGAGCGTAAGCTGTCTCAACGCAGCCTGCGCAAGCGCCGGAGAACTCGAGCAGGGGCTGCTTGAACTGGGAGCCCTTAACTGTGGAAACTGCGAAGGGCAGTTCCTTCTCGGTGACGTTCTCGACGCAGTAGTCGAAGACTTCCTGCTGAGCAGCCTGTGTCTCCTGAGCGACCATGGTGATAGCACCAACGGGGCAAGCGCCGACGCAGACGCCGCAGCCCATGCAGTCCAGAGGAGAAACAGCCATTGTGAACTGATATTCTTCACAGCCCTTACCGATCATCTGCTTTGTAGCCATAGCTGCGGGAGCATTCTTGACTTCGTCAGCGTTCAGAGCGTAGGGGCGGATTGTAGCGTGCGAGCAGACGATTGCGCACTGGTTGCACTGGATGCACTTCTGTGCGTCCCAAGCGGGAACGTCAACTGCAACACCGCGCTTCTCGTATGCGGAGGAGCCGGAGGGGAATGTACCGTCTTCACGGCCGACAAATGTCGAAACAGGCAGATCGTCACCCTTCTGAGCGTTGACGGGGATCAGGATCTCTTCGACGAACTTGACCAGGTCAGCTCTGTTGCCCTTGACAGCGGGAGCGACTGTGTCGTCAGCCAGGTTAGCCCACTCAGCGGGAACATCGATCTTGACCAGAGCGTCTACGCCGGCGTCGATAGCCTTGTAGTTCATCTCGACAACATCGTCACCCTTCTTGCTGTAGGACTTCTTAGCAGCAGCCTTCATGTAACCCAGAGCTTCGTCGATGGGAATAATGTCGGCCAGCTTGAAGAATGCGGACTGGAGGATTGTATTTGTACGCTTGCCCATGCCGATTTCGCGAGCCAGGTCGATAGCGTTAACTGTGTAGAACTGGATGTTGTTCTGAGCGATGTAAGCCTTCATCTTGTTGGGCAGGTTAGCCGCAACCTCAGCAGGTGTCCACTGTGTGTTCAGCAGGAATGTACCGCCGGGCTTAACATCCTGAACCATATCGTACTTGCCGATATAGGAGGGGTTGTGGCAAGCGACAAAGTCAGCCGCACTGATGTAGTAGGGAGACTTGATCTGGTTGTCACCGAAGCGCAGGTGGGAAACTGTGATACCACCGGTCTTCTTGGAGTCGTAAGCGAAGTAAGCCTGAGCCTTCTTCTCTGTGTGGTCGCCGATGATCTTGATGGAGTTCTTGTTAGCACCAACAGTACCGTCGCCGCCCAGACCCCAGAACTTGCAGGAGACTGTGCCGGGAGCAGCTGTGTTGGGAGCGGGCTTAACTTCCAGAGACAGGTTTGTAACGTCGTCGTTGATACCGACAACAAACTGCTTCTTGGGGTTCTCGCTCTTCAGGTTCTCGTAAACGGCGAAGATGTTCGAAGGAGGTGTATCCTTGGAACCCAGACCGTAACGGCCGCCGACCAGCAGGTCGACCTTGACGCCTTCTGTTGCCAGAGCTGTGACGACATCCTGGTACAGGGGCTCGCCCATGGAGCCGGGCTCCTTGGTGCGGTCCAGAACAGCGATGCGCTTAACTGTCTTGGGCAGAGCAGCGACGAACTTGGAAGCGACGAAGGGACGGAACAGGCGGACCTTCAGCAGACCGACCTTCTCGCCCTGAGCCATCTTGTAGTCGATGACTTCTTCGATTGTGTCAACGACAGAGCCCATAGCGATGATAACGTCCTCGGCATCCTCAGCACCGTAGTAGTCGTACAGGCCGTAGTTTGTGCCGATCTTCTCATTGACCTTGCCCATGTACTCTTCGACGATAGCGGGCAGGTTGTTGTAGAAGTTGTTGGAAGCTTCCTTAGCCTGGAAGAAGATGTCGGGGTTCTGAGCTGTACCGCGCTGGACGGGATGCTCGGGGTTCAGAGCGTTGGCACGGAAAGCCTTAACAGCGTCCATGTCGACCATGTCCTTCAGGTCTTCGTAGTCCCAGATAGCGATCTTCTGGATCTCGTGGGATGTACGGAAGCCATCGAAGAAGTGCAGGAAGGGAACGCGGCCCTTAATTGTTGCCAGGTGAGCAACAGCGCCGAGGTCCATAGCTTCCTGGGGATTTGTGGAAGCCAGCATTGCAAAGCCGGTCTGGCGGCAAGCCATAACGTCCTGATGATCACCGAAGATCGACAGAGCGTGGGAAGCCAGAGCACGTGCAGAGCAGTGGATGACGCAGGGCAGCAGCTCGCCGGCGATCTTGTACATATTGGGGATCATCAGCAGCAGGCCCTGAGAGGCTGTGTATGTGGTTGTCAGAGCACCAGCAGCCAGGGAGCCGTGAACAGCACCGGCTGCGCCGCCCTCGGACTGCATCTCAACCAGGCGGACTTCCTGACCGAAGATGTTCTTCAGGCCGTTAGCAGCCCACTGATCGGTGTAGTCAGCCATGGGGGACGAAGGTGTGATGGGGAAGATAGCAGCAACGTCTGTAAATGCATACGATACGTGTGCAGCAGCTTCGTTACCATCCATAGTTTTCATTTTTCTTACTACCATGATGGGATTTCTCCTCCTTCATAATTATATGGTTAAAATTAAAAAACCCTAAACCATTCATCAATTATTTTAACAAATATAATCCGTTATGTAAACTCTTTTCCGAATAAATTCGATACGAAAATTTGATAACTGACCTTTCCTGCGGCAATTTTTCTTATCGCCGGACCCCTGCCGGGAGATTTTTACTCCATAGGATTTATCTATTGCCACCTTGTCATACATCTACAAATATAGTATAATAAAACAAAATCAAACACTTGTTTCCATTTTGAATGTGAGGTGGCCGTAGTATGGTCGTCAAAATCAATACATCCGGTATTCTGGGCATCGAAGGCCGTCCGGTCGTCTGCGAGTGTGATATTTCCCGCGGCAAATCCGGGCTCCACATCGTCGGTCTGCCCGATACATCAGTCAAAGAATCGGAAGAGCGTGTTGCTGCCGCCATGAAAAACAGCGGCTATCCCTTTCCTTTCCGCCGTATCACCATCAATCTGGCGCCGGCCGATCTCAAAAAAGAAGGCCCGGTCTATGACCTTGCCATCCTTGTAGGCATCATGGCTGCTTCAGGGCAGATTCCTCTGCCCGAGGAGGATGCCTGTTTTATGGGCGAACTTTCGCTGACCGGTGAGCTGCGTCCCCTGTCGGGTGTGCTGCCTATGGTACTGGCCGCCCGTGAAGCCGGTATGCGCTCGGTCTATCTGCCTGCCGCCAATGCCGACGAGGCTGCCAACGTGGCCGATATCGACGTTTATCCCGTTGACAATATTCAAACTCTGGTGGAGCATCTGCTCGGCCGGCAGACGATCTTCCCAATTCCCTCCGTTCCCTTCGCACCCTCTCGCGGCATCTATCCCGATTTCAAACATGTCATGGGACAGAAGGCCGTCAAGCGTGCTCTGGAGATCGCCGCAGCGGGCGGACACAATCTTCTGATGATCGGTCCTCCCGGTTCGGGCAAAAGTATGATGGCCAAGGCGCTGCCCTCCATTCTGCCCGATCTGACCCACGAAGAAGCCATGGAAACCACCAAGGTTTATTCGGTCGCGGGTCTGCTCACCCCCTCCAATCCCATCGTCACCGCCCGTCCCTTCCGCTCCCCTCACCACAGCATCTCGGCTGCCGGTATGTCGGGCGGCGGCAGTTCTCCCAAGCCGGGCGAGATCTCTCTGGCCAACAACGGTGTTCTCTTCCTGGATGAGCTGCCCGAGTTTGCCAAACCCACCCTGGAATCCCTCCGTCAGCCGCTGGAAGACGGTAAGATCACCATTTCCCGTGTCGCAGGCAGCCGCACCTATCCCGGCCATATCATGCTGGTCTGTGCCATGAATCCCTGCCGCTGCGGCTACTATGGTCAGCCCGGAGGCAAATGCACCTGCTCGACCCATTCGGTCCGCCAGTATATGTCCCGTATTTCGGGCCCGCTGATGGATCGTATCGACATCCATGTCAATGTTCCGGCCGTCGATTACGACAGCCTGGAGCGCCGCACCGAGGAAGAACCTTCTTCCGAAATTCTCAAGCGCGTCACCGCCGCACGTGCCATCCAGCTGGAACGTTATAAGGACAGCGGCATCATCTGTAATGCCCAGCTGCCCCCTGCGCTGATGGCCACATGGTGCACTCCTACCGAAGGCGCCCGTGAACTGCTGCGCAAAGCCTTTGAAACGTTGGGTCTGACCGCTCGTTCCCATGATAAGCTGCTTCGTCTGGCCCGTACCATCGCCGATCTGGCCGGCAGCCCCCAAATCGACATTCCTCATGTGGCCGAAGCCATCCAGCTGCGCAGTCTGGACCGCAGCACCTTCCTCGGCCCCTGAGCCATAGAAAGTGAGACTCTATGCAAGAAATTCTGGCAATCCTCAAAAAATACAAACTTCCTATCCTTGCCGTCCTGCTGACGATCCTTACAGCGGTCGGCCTGTGGCAGGGTATTCTGCTGCTGCAGGACAATAAGGAACATAAGGCCCGCCGCACAGCCTTTGCTGCTGCGTTGGCTGAGATCGATCCCAAAAATACCGCTGTCTCTTTCCGTGTTCCCTATGAAAGCAGCCTGTTTACCCCCGAAAACATCGGTTTGGGTCAGCTGGATGATACAGCAAAGGCCGCCCTCGACCTGCTGCTGACTTCGATGGTCTATGACAAAGAGGCCACCGAAAGCAGCTGTTTTGTCACCGAAAATGTACAGGTAGCGACTGCAGTCCCTCAAGGCCGCATGACCCTTTCCATGGGCAGCGATGATTTTTGCATTGCACAGATCACCACTGACGGACAGCATTGGGAAACCGCCGTTTACACCTACGATACTGCAGCCCGCGATGCACTGCTGGCCTGCGGCGGTCTGCCCACCATTTCTGAAATGAAAGAAGCCATCGAAAGCAACCTGCAGGATAGCATCAACAATCTTGGCGACCTTGCCGATCGCCCCGATAAGCCTAAGTGAAGTTAAACCACCTGCCCGTGTGGCAGAACGAAAAATGCCGCATCCGATTTGGATGCGGCCTTTATTTTATACCACAGCACCGATCTCCACCGTGACCTTTCCTCCGCGGCAGTCGGCATAAAGCGTCATTCCCCTCTTTTGTCCCAGACAGAGGCGTGCCGTCGGTTCCTCCACTTCGCGATGAAGAAGTGTACGCACATCCCGTCCGCTTTCCGCATGTGCGGCAATATGCTGCGGCAGTTCTTCTGACCAATGCAAGGTGATCTCTTCCTGTGCCAGATTTTCTGCAAATTCTTCAAGCAGCCGGGTCGCAATGATCGTACGGCGGTCTGCATCCAGCGACCGGAAATGCAGGATATGGTCAATGCGCCCCAACAGTTCGGGTGGAAAGACATCACCCAACGCACGGCGCAATACCCCATCCCGATCGCGGCTGCCAAAACCTACCGACGGTATCGGCTTGCTGCCCACATTGGTGGTCAGCAGAATGATGGCGCTGCGAAAATCGGCCTTGCGGCCTTCACTGTCGGTCAGCACCCCATCTTCCAAAAGCTGCAGCAGCAACCCCAGCACTTCGGGATGGGCCTTTTCCACCTCATCAAACAGCAGCACCGAAAAGGGGCGGCGGCGCACGGCTTCGGTCAGCAGACCGCCGCTGCCGTACCCCTGATATCCGGGTGGTGCACCGATCAGACGGGAGATGGAATAGGGCTCGCGGTATTCGCTCATGTCAAAACGGCGCAGCGCCTGCCCGTCTCCGAACACCTCTTCTGCCAATGCCTTGGCCAACAAGGTCTTACCTGTACCGCTGGCACCGCAGAAGAGCATGACCCCCTGGGGGCGGGTGCGGCTGCCCGGAAAAGCCATAGCAGCAGCCAAAGCCGATACCGCATCATGCACCGCTTCCGATTGGCCGATCACTTTGGCCTGCAGACGAGCTTCCAGGCCTGCCGGGTCGATGGGTACGGCCTCCAGCAAGGTATCCAATCCGCTCATCTGGGAAACCACTCTGCGGATATGCCACTCTTCCACCCGCCCTGTGCCTTCGGTCAACGCCATTGCCGAGGCTTCGTCCAGCACGTCGATGGCTTTGTCGGGGAAATGGCGGTCGGGCAGATAACGAACACACAGGCGCTCGATATTCCCCAACAGATCTTCTCCGGCCTCGATGCCGTAATGGCGGCGGCAGAGTGCAGCCGATGAACGCAGAATGGCCATGGTGGATGCCCGATCGGGCTCTCCCACATCGACCGGCTGGAATCGCCGCTCCAATGCTCCGTCCTTTTCGATATACTTTCGATACTCTGCCGGCGTGGTGGCACCCAGGATCCGCAGCTCCCCTCTGGCCAGCGCAGGCTTGAGAATGTTGCCGGCATCGATGGCACCCTCGGCCGCACCGGCACCGGCAATGGTATGAAGCTCGTCGATGAAGAGGACGACATCACCGCAACCGCAGGCTTCCGCCAGTAATCCACGTACTTTTTCTTCAAATTCGCCCCGGTATTTTGTCCCGGCCACCACGGTGGCCATATCAAGAGCATAAAGGTGCATATCCCGTAAAGGGGAAGGCACCTGTCCCAAAGCAATGGCACGGGCCAGTCCTTCAGCGATGGCGGTCTTTCCAACACCGGCTTCTCCCAAAAGAACCGGATTGGCCTTTCTGCGTCTGCAAAGTATGCGCATCACCCGTTCCAGTTCTTTTTCCCGCCCGATCAGAGGATCATATTCTCCTTTTTTTGCTTTAGCCGTCATATCTACGCCAAATTGACTCAGCAATTTCGGCTCGCTGCTGCGCGGTTTACGCACTTTGGGCGGCATGACCGGGCAACGCAGATCGCTCAGAATCTCTTCCGGATCGGCATTTAATTCCCGCAAAAGGGAATATCCACCACATCCGGTTGTACGTGCTATGGCACCCAGAATATGTTCGGGCAGGATAATGCCGCTTCCGGCTGCCTCACCGGCCAGACGGGCAGCAAGCTCCAGCACCTGTGCCGCTTCTCTGGTCATCTCGGCGGCAAAAGAGCTTTCCTGCCCTGCCGCTCCGAAATGGCTCCGCACCCGTTCCGCAGTGATCCCACGTCCGGCCAGGATCCGGGCTGTCCGCTCCTCTCCGCCCATGCACAGCGCCAGCAGGATATGCTCCGATCCCAGGCAGCTGTGTCCCATAGAGCGTGCCTCCATATAGGCATCCACCAGGGTGCGCCGAGCAGCTGCCGAAAAAGGACTGTCACTCATGGCAGGTCTCCTTCTCTTCCTTTGGTATCGTTCGCTCCGCTGCAGGTAAAAAACGGTTTTCGTGAGGCACAGTCATCTGAATATCATTCCCCGGCGGTTTCAGTTCTTTCACACAAAATCCTCCTCTTGTTTTTGGTAGTATTGTTGCCAAAAAGGTGCAAGATATTTGCGGGAAATGATTGCAATTTTATTTTTTCATGGTAAAATAATAATGTAAATCTAATTTAGGAGGTACGTTCTAATGGCATACAAGATCAATAAGGACCTGTGCGCTGGTTGCGGCGCTTGCGCAGCTCAGTGCCCCGTTGGTGCTATCGTCGAGGCTGACGGCAAGTACGAGATCAACGAAACATGCGTTGGCTGCGGCGCTTGCGCTGGCACTTGCCCCGTTGGCGCTATCGAAGAGGAATAATTTCCTGCGATAAGCACAACTGAACACCTAAAGCATGATGGCGGTTTTACCATTCGTAAAACCGCCATTTGTCAAATTCAAAGCCTTTTTTCTTAAAGAAAAGGTTCACTATAGAAAGAGATTATAACGAGGTAGATCACATTGGAAATCAACAGATTCACAGACTATAGAGATAAGATCGTCGACAGCTGCTCGAAGGTCATCATCGGTAAGAACGATACCATCGAGCTGGTTCTGACCTGCTTCATCTGCGGCGGCCATGTTCTGCTGGAAGACGTTCCCGGCACAGGTAAGACCATGCTGCTGCGCGCCTTTGCCAAGACCATGGGCAGCGCCTTCAAGCGCATCCAGTTCACCCCCGACCTGCTGCCTTCTGACCTGACCGGCATCAACTTCTACAACCAGCACACCGGCCAGTTTGAGTTCCGCCGCGGTCCCCTCTTCTCCAATATCATTCTGGCCGATGAGATCAACCGTGCAACCCCCAGAACCCAGTCCAGCCTGCTGGAGGCCATGGAAGAAAAGCAGATCTCGGTCGACGGTGCCACCATGGCGCTGGCTGAGCCCTTCATGGTCATGGCTACCCAGAACCCCATCGAGTCCTACGGCACTTTCCCCCTGCCCGAAGCACAGACCGACCGTTTCTTTATGCGCCTCAAGCTGGGTTACATGACCCGCGAGCAGGAGCTCTCGGTCATCTCCCGCGCCAGCACCACCGATATCATTGCCGGCCTGGAGACCGCTGTCACTCCCGAAGAGACCCAGTACCTCAAGCA
>JAFYOK010000163.1 GCA_017560175.1 Clostridia bacterium
GATGAGCCTACCTCGGCCCTCGACCCCGAAATGGTCGGCGAGGTTCTGGAGGTTATGCAGGATCTGGCCCGCCACGGTATGACCATGGTCGTTGTTACCCACGAGATGGGCTTTGCCCGCGAAGTCGGTACCCGTGTCATTTTTATGGATCAGGGTAAGATTCTGGTCGATACCGACCCCAAGACCTTCTTCGACAAGCCCGAAAATCCCCGTCTGCAGGACTTCCTTGCAAAGGTTTTATAAAAATGATTTGCCGCATTGGCCATCGGCCAATGCGGCTTTTGCTTTACATCCGGAAGTTCTGCATATACAAAGTAACAGAGCTATGTTATACTGTATAAAAGTATTTGAAAAGGAGCATCTCTATGGCATTCACAGAAAGAGTTCATGCATTTATTGCCGCCCGTTTTCATACACGCCTGACCGAAACCTTCGGTGAGCGTGGCCGCAAAGCCTTTGTCCATGGTACCCAGTATTATGCCGAACAGCGCGGCCGCCGCATGGCCCAGCGTGCCATCCGTGACGGTAAGGAGTTGGATTATCCCACCTACCTGCAGTACGGCGAATGGGTCAATACGCCGGAGATCATCGAAGAGGGCATCGCCAACCGCCGTGAACCGGTGGCCATCAGCCCCGATTACACCCTGCATATCCATTGCTGCCCCTGGCATACCCAGTTTAAAGAAATGGGTCTGATCGAAGCCGGTCATGATTACTGCGAGCATCTGGACAATTCCATCTGTCGCGGCTTCAACCCCTATATCACCTATCTCGTTCCTCAGACACTCCACAAGAGTGAATACTGCATCCACTGCATCAAGAATGCCGGTATCGAAGCAGGCAAGGCCTACCCCAAGAAAGAGGAATATCTGAAGCCTTTTGAATACCATTGTGCCCACTCCTACTGGTCGTTCTCCGAAGTCACCGAGGCCATCTTTGGAGCTGAAGGCCGCGAGATCACGGCCGCTGTTCTTGCTGATATTACCGCAGAATATGGCAAGGATATGGCTGATACATTGATGAAATATAAGGATGTCAACTTCAACGTCTGTGAATAGGTTCAACAGCAGAATGGAATAAAATGCGAATCGCCCCACGGAAATCTTTTCCGTGGGGCATAATTTATAGTATAATAAAGTATAAAAAGTGCCATCGGTCGTTTGGTTTCGGGCCGATGGCACTTCTGTGTTTACAACTCTTCTGTTTTGAATGTGGTATAGCCTTCGTAGTAGTAGCTGTGGTCGATGCCCTTCATATAGACCTCGCGGCTGTGGATGTCATCGGTCAGCGCCGCCCGGAGGACATGCTTGATCTCGATATCCCGAATAGGGCTGCGCTCCATGGCAAGCAGATAATCCTCCTTGTCGACACAGCTCCAGTCGACCACCTTATGCAGCTCGGCTTTGAACATCTGATCGAGCCAGATACGGGTGCTGCGTCCATTGCCTTCGCGGAAGGGATGGGCAATATTCATTTCCACATACTTTTCGACGATCTCATCAAAGGTCGACTGTGGCATCTTATCAATATTGGCAAGGGCGGCATCCAGATACATCAGAGGGGCGAAGCGGAAATTGCCTTTGGCCAGATTGACTGTACGGATCTGTCCTGCAAAGTCGTAGATCTCATCAAACAGATATTTATGAATGACGCAGAGGGAGGCAAAGGTTCCGGCGTCCAGCCGGTCGAGTATGCCGCTCTCGAAAAGCTCGAGGGCTTTTTTCTTGCTGATCTGTTCCTCTGCGCGGGCAAGGTCTGCCGAACTGGTCAGTCCCAGCTTGTTTTCAAGGGCCATAATATATCTCCCAAACTTGATTTTCTATATCGATAGTATAGCATGATTTTGGAAAAAATAACAGGTGCCGCCTGCATAAATGCAGACGGCACCACTCTATCCACAGGCTGTGGAGAATGTTTTATTTCAGCAGGGATTCGGTCTTACCTTCGATACCGGCAGCCATGAGCAGGAGCAGCATGACTTCCTGGGGGCACAGGTGGCTGTTCTCGATGGGATAATACTCCTCGAGGTTGTGGCACTTGTTGTCGAACAGGCCGCCGCCGATGGTGACGCAGGGC
>JAFYOK010000164.1 GCA_017560175.1 Clostridia bacterium
ATCTGCACTTCGGCATCCTCATACTGTCCGTGTCCATCGGCAGCCATATCTCTGCAATGGAGATAGGACACCAGCAGATCGGCAGCACGCAGATACAGCCCATATTCGGGCGCTTGGGTATCAAAGGACAGAACGGCATTATACTTGGGCTGCTCGCCGCCCCATACATCGTGGAACATGGCCGCAGCCGCCACCTTTTCGGGCTCGACAGTTTTGCCGTAAGTATCCCGTCCGATGACTGCCAGATCATAGGCGATCTGTGCCGACCGCTCGGCTTCTGCCGAAAGTTCGCGAGCCAGCTTGGGCAGTTTGCGGCCGCGGATGCGCTCGTCAGCCGACTTTGCACCCTTCCGCAGTTCTCTGGAAGTCAGCAGAGAAAGCATGGTCTTCAGTTTCATACCTCGCCCTCTCTCCTTTCGATGTTCCGCTTCCCTTCCAGCCCGGAAATGTCGATAAACTGTCCGAAGCATTCAGGAGGCGGTGTTTCCAGCTCAACCACACGATCGGGCAGTTCGATGCGGATATAGGTCGAATGGAGCGCCACACGGTCGAAGCCCTCCAGTTCGGTGCCATACATGAAATCACCGATCAGCGGATGGCCGCTGTGGGCCATGTGGACACGGATCTGGTGGGTGCGGCCGGTCTCCAATCGCAGACGGAGCAGGCTGCAATCCTCACCCCGACGGACAGTGCTGTAATGGGTGACGGCATGCTGTCCATTTTCATAATCGACACAGCGCTGGATGCCAAAGCCTTCGCGCCTGCCCAACGGCAGATCGATGGTGCCTTCGGCCGGATCGGGATGGCCTTCGCAAAGGGCGTAATACTGGCGCTCGATGCGGTCGGACCACAGCGCCTTGGCCAGAATGGCCGAAGAATACTTGGTCTTGGCAATGCACATCAGGCCGCTGGTGCCGCGATCGAGGCGGTTGATGGCGCGGTAGACGAAATGCTCGCCCCGCGCTTCGAACATACCGGCCACATAATTGGCCAGTGTGTCCTTTTCGTGGCCGCGGGAGGGATGCACAGGCAGTCCTCCCTGCTTATTGACGATGAGCATCAGCTCATCCTCATAGACCACGTCCACTTCCCCCTGCTGAGGGATGATATTTTCCGAATCTTTCTCCCGACCGCCGGCCAGAGAGATGACCTGTCCCGCTTTGGGGAGGACATTGACATAGACCGATACGCCGTCCAGCCAGATGCCGTCCTCCACCCGCTTGAGCTGACGGAGCAGGGTGGCCGAAGCATTGAGGCGCTGTCTGGCCAGCTTGCCCAGATTGAGGCCCAGCGCCTCATCCTCCGCCGTAACGGTGTATTCAAAGCGTTCCATAGACATTTTTCTTAGAGGTTATTGGCGAAATACTCCAGAACCTTGCGGCAGTAGTAGTCGTGCTCACGCAGGGTGTGGTGCATATTGGGCATAATGAGCATATCAAAGTCCTTGTCGGCCTTGATGAGGGCATCAACAACACGCATGGTGCTGGCAGGATGGACATTGTCATCCAGTTCGCCGTGGATGAGCAGCAGCTTGCCCTGGAGGTTTTCAACCATATACTCGGCATTCTGTGCTTCCCAGAGCTCGCGGTCAAAAGCACCCATGTAGCGCTCCGACCATTCTGCCGAATAGATCTCCTGGCTGTGGTTGCCGCCGGTGGAAACGCCGACCTTATAGAGATCGGGATACTTGCACAGGGCATGGAGGGTTGCAAAGCCGCCGCCCGAATGACCCCAAACGCCGCAGCGTTCACGGTCGAGGAATGCATAACGCTTGCAGAGGTTCTCCAGAACGGCAGCACGGTCGCTCAGACCTGCGCAGTCGCCCATGTTGTTGAAGCCGTAGTCGTGGTAGGCCTTACCGCGCAGAGGTGTGCCGCGACCGTCGATGATAACGGTGACAAAGCCCATATCGGAGAATGCAGGCGAGAAGCCCAGCGTCTCGATGGTGTCGGCAAAGGTCTGGGGTGCGCGTGTGGTCTGGTTGCCGCCGTAGCAGTATTCGGTAACAGCATACTTCTTGGTGGGATCAAACTTATTGGGCAGGTACATGACGCCGTAGACGTCGGTAACGCCGTCCGCACCCTTTTCGCAGAAGGGAATGGGATAGCTGAAGCCCATGTTTTCCAGACGGGAGACATCGCAGGAGCAGATGGTGCCGATGGCCTGGCCGTCGGTGATATCAAAAATTCTGTGAGCAGAGGGATTGTCGAATGCCGAGATGGTGGCAACAAAGTAAGCACCTTCGGGTGCGAAGTAAGCGTTATGGTCGCCCTTCTCATAGCACATCAGCTTGATCTCGCCGCTGTCCAGGTCGGCGCGGTAGATGTAGCGCTGATAGAGGTTGACACCGGGCTCACGGCCGGAAGCCGAGTAGTAGAGCAGATGCTTTTCGGCATCCAGGTGGAGCAGCTGACGGACGCAGCAGTCGCCCTCGGTGACGCGGTTGCACTTGCCGTTTTCGATATCATACTCGAAGATATCAAACTGGCCGTCGCGCTCGCTGAGCCAGAACAGCTTGCCCATCTTTTCGGAAATGACAAAGCTCTTGGCTGCAAAGTCCTCGGTCAGAGGAGAAGCGGCGTTGAGGATGCGGTGATGATCGAAGAAGAGGAAGGTATCGCTCTCTTCAGTAAAGAGCAGACGTGCCTCGGCTGTAGCAGGATCGATCATATAAATCTCGGCCTTGGTGCAGCCGCGGTTCATAACATAGCAGGCAGCGGTATTGCCCTCTTCCGACCATGTCATCATGGACAGACGCTCATTGATGGGCGCGCCAAAGGACAGGTTGGTCTTGGGAACCTGGACTTCCTTCATCTCGCCTGTGGCCAGATCAAAGAGCAGGAACTGTGCTTCGGCAACATGCTCGTCGCCGGGCAGCGCGTACTTATAGTTGTGGACAACGGGACGGACAGCCTTCTTGCCTTCGGGTACGCTCTGGACCAGAGTATAGTCCTCGACCTGGCTGAAGTCCAGCAGATAGGTGAAGAACTTGGTGCTGTCGGGAGACCACAGGACGCCGGCCGACTTGACATTGCCTGCCAGCTTATCGGCGATATAACCCGAAGAACCCTGGTAACGGATGCCGTAGCCGCGGTCTTCTGTACCGTCGGTGGTGATCTGTGTGACCTCCATGGAGGGCAGCTTGACGAAGAAGAGGTTGCCGTTTTCAACATAGACGGCCTTCTTCTTGTCGGGAGACAGGACAGAACCCTTGGGCAGGGGGCCGTTCAGACGGACGATGGACTTGCCGTCGTACATCCAGCGGGACATATCGGGCATGGAGAAGACCAGACCGTTCCAGTCGGTGACACGCTCGATCTTAACGGGCAGGTTCTCGGGGTCGAAGGTATCGCCCAGCTTCTCATTTAGCTTTTCAGCCAGGTGCTTATGGTCGAACATCTCGCGCTGCTGACCCTTGGTCAGATCGACAAAGACAAACTGATATGCCTTCTTGCCGTCTTCCTTCAGGCTCTCCTTCTTATAAGAAAAACCGCCGTACTTGACGAAGTTGGGGCGCAGATGCAGATTTGTAAGAATGGGATAAATGTTTCTGGGTGTAAAGCGCAGTGCGCTGTTTACGCGTTCTCTGAGATTATCCATGATTTCCTCCCGGATATAATATATTCGCTGTCCCTTATTTTACATCATTTTACGCCGTATAGTCAAGGAAAGGCCCTTCGGAATACTCCGAAGGGCCTTGATTGTGTCTTTATTTATCGATACAGGCGGTTGGCATATCGACAGATGGACGACCGTTTAAGCAGGCAGCTTGAGG
>JAFYOK010000014.1 GCA_017560175.1 Clostridia bacterium
CACATGGCCATCAGTTCGGTCCACCATGCCTCCCACGCTTCGATATCGCCGCCATAAAGGCGGTGATAGATGGCCTCCAGTTCAGGAACGGTATGGGGTTCTGTGCCGACGGCCAGCAGATAATCCAGCATCTGCTCGTCCATCGCCAGATCAAAACATTCCAGAACGGCCTTGCGGTCGGGAATCTTGACGGTGGACATATCATTCATAAAGCCCAGCAACTGCCTGACTTTTTTCTCGGGTAAAGCCATAGGGTTCTCCCTCTTTTCTTTATATATCTATTATTTAGCTTTTTTATTTGTCAGCATAGCACAATCGTCGGATATTGTAAAGGAGCGCTGCCTTTGCAGCGCTCCCGATACTTTAAAACAGTTTTCTCATCAGCCAGATGAAGATGCAGGCACCCGATACCGATACGATCAGTTCGGCCAGCATACCATAGGCTGTGAAACCGACCAGCCCAAACAGAAAAGATCCCAGCGAAGAACCGATGCTGCCAACCAGAATATTGCGGATCAGACCGCTCTTGCGGGTATCCATAATGTTGCCGGCCAGCCAGCCGATGAGAGCGCCGGTGAGCAGAGCAGAAAGCATATACTTTACCTCCATGTGTTTTCTTTTTAGTATTCTAACGGACAGGATATCGGTTTTGTTCCCGTTTTTCAAGAAATATTTTGTAAATTCAAAGAACTCCACAGATTGTGGAGTTCTTTGTCTGTCGAAAATATTACTTTGCCAGTTTGACCGACGGGCTGTTGCCCGAAACAGTAATGCTGTTGACCATATCGGCCAGCATGGGGCGCACATCTGCTCTGCCTGCGGCGGTGCCGTCATGCAGAACGGTAGCTACCGTCATCATCATATCGGTACCCTGCATCCAGACATAGAGGCTGCCGCTCATGGCCTGCTCGGCTTCTGTACCCTTACCCATTTCAAAATCGAAACGATAGGCAGGAATATTGCCAAATGCCATGCGTGTACCGTTCAGTTCCACGCCGCCCAGTCCGGCCGCCAGCGCTGTGCGCAGTTCTTCCTGCGATACATCCAGAATGGTCATACCGGCCTTGCCGCCCGAAATGTTCTTTGTCTTATAGATCATAACGCCGCTGTTGCCTGTCATCAGTTCCAGGCCGCCGTCGGCTGTTGCCTTGTCGGTTGTTCCTGCAACGGCATCAAAGGCAATGCCAACCGAAACATTTTCATAGCTCCACTGCTTCAGCAGCTCGACCTGACGGCGCAGACTTACATCTACAATACGGGAAACGATGGCAGCCGCTTCGCTGCGGACGATCCCCTGGTCGGGTGTGAATGTGCCAAAGGCATCATTGCCGGTCAGAATACCGGCACGATAAAGGGTGCGGATAACACTCTCGTATTTGTGGCCGATGATATCTGTGGGGCAGCTGTCATTGATCTTGTTGATGACTGTATATTCCTTCTCAGGCAGCGCACGGCTGAAAATATCAGCCATTTCGGCACGGGTGACACTTCTGGTATAGCTGTCGAAACTGCCGGAAGTAATGATGCCTTCCTTGATGGCATAGTCTACATAAGGCTGATACCAGGGACTGCCGTTCTGCAGCGTATCCTTGCCGTTCTTATAAAGGGTATGGATGCGGTCGGCCATAACGATGGCTTCCGCAACGGTCAGCGAACCGGTGGGATTATAGGTGGTGGCGCCGGCACCCTTGACCAGACCATATTCAAAGGCAGATTTGACCGATGTGTAATACCATGCATTTTCGGCAACATCGGTAAAGCCTGTATAGGTTTTGTCTCCCTTGAAGTTTTTCATGCCGCTCGCAGCCCACGCAGTCGTTCCCAGACCCAGCAGAAGGCTCAAAGTCAGCAGAAGAGAAACGATTTTCTTCATATCTTCCTCCGATTTTGAATCGCATACAGGTAAGACCGGCCTTTTGGCCGGTCTTACACAGATTCTATATTTTTCTTTAAGAATTACTGCTCGTCGCAGAGCTTATCCAGGATCTTGACCAGCAGATTGAATGCGCGCTCATAGGAGCAGAGGTCGACCCACTCTTCGGGTGTATGTGCGCCGCCTGCTGCGGGGCCGATGCCAACGATGTCGATCTCGGGGATCATGCCGCGGAAGACGCCGGCTTCTGTGCCGCCGTGAACTGCAACAACGCGGCCATCATTGCCGGTCATTTCCTTATAGGTGTTCATGGCGAGCTCACGCATCTTGGACTCGGCTGTAAAGCTGAATGCGGGATATGTGCTCAGCAGTTCGCCCTGTGCGCCGGCCATCTTAGCGATGTCGAGAACGATCTCGGAGATGGAGTGGACCAGGCTGTCTTCTGCAGAGCGGACAGAGATCTGGTATTCGACCAGGCCTTCCTTCATGGTGACAACACCGACGTTGAGGGAAGCATTGGTCAGGCCCTCGATGGCCATGCTCTTCATCATCATGCCGTTGGGCAGAACATGGCTGAGGAAAATAACCTTTTCGGAAGCTTCCAGATCCATCATCTTCTCGGCAGAAGCTGTGGAAACCAGAACCTTGAAGCCCTTATCGGAGAATGCCAGTTCGTTGGCAACTTCCTTTTCGACCTTGGCGATGATCTCGCGTGCGCGGTCGGCCATGCCGTTAGGAACCATGATGACGCAGTCGGCCTCACGGGGAATGGCGTTGCTCTTGAAACCGCCGGAGATCATGGCGATGTTGCAGAGCATCTCCTTGGAGATGTTGTGCAGGATACGGCCGAGGATCTTATTGGAATTGCCCTTCTCCATGTGGATCATGCCGCCCGAATGGCCGCCGTCCAGACCGCGGATACGGATGGAGATGCCTTCGCCCTTGGCTTCGACAAACTTGAAGGGAACGTTGACAACAACGCTGCCGCCGCCTGCCGAGCTGGCCAGGAAGCCGCCTTCACCGCCGGCATCCATACCGATCATGCGCTTGGCTGTAATCAGAGAGGGATCCAGCTTCATAGCGCCGATCAGACCGATCTCTTCCATGGAGGTCATGACGCATTCCAGAGGAGGATGACGCAGATCCTTTCTGTCGAGAACTGCCATCATGTAGGAGATGGCATAGCCGTCGTCGCAGCCCAGAGTTGTGCCTGTAGCGGTCAGGATATCACCGTTGACCTGCAGCTTGAGGCCGTCCTTTTCCCAGTCGTGGACAGTGTCCTGGTTCTTCTCGGGAACGATGTCCAGGTGACCCTGCAGCATAACGGGGGGCAGATGCTCGCAGCCTGCGGTACCGGGCTTCTTGATGACAACATTGTTGACCTCGTCAACATGGACTTCCAGACCGCGGTCTTCGGCAAACTTC
>JAFYOK010000165.1 GCA_017560175.1 Clostridia bacterium
CAACGGTCTCATAGGCGCGCTTGCCGCTGATGTGCTTTAAAATTTCCTGTGTATACTTGCGGATCATACATTTACCTCTTTCATTCCAAGCTCAAAGGCTTTCAGGTTGGCATCAATAAATTTTTCGGGGACCGATTCGCGGAGGATGGCCTTCCAGTCAATCTCTTCCAGGCCCAGGGCGCGGATGAGAGCACCGAAGAGGACGATGTTCATGGTGCGGCCGTTGCCGGCTTCTTCGGCCAGCTTGGCGGCATCAAAGGCTACCGTCTTGAAGGTCTTCTGCATGGCTTCGACGGTGCCTTCGGGGTATGCGGCGGCACCGGAAGCGACCGTCATGGGCAGGATCTTATAGTCATTGACGATGGCAATGCCGTCGGGCTTGAGGTAGCTGGCCCAACGGACAGCCTCCATGCGCTCCAGCGAGACCAGAACATCGGCAGCACCTTCGCCGAAGAGGGGAGAATGGACCTTCTCGCCATAGCGGACCTGGGTGGAAACGCTGCCGCCGCGCTGGGCCATGCCGTGGACTTCGCTCATTTTAACATCATAACCGGCGGCGATCAGACCGCGGGTCAGAACTTTACTCATCAGAATGGTGCCCTGGCCGCCAACGCCGACCAGCAGTACGCTCTTTACATTGGTCATATCCTTCACCTTTAGATCCTTTCAATGGCATCGAAGGGGCAGATCTGTGCGCAGACCGTGCAGCCGGTGCAGAGGGTCTGGTCGATGCAGGCCTTGCCGTTTTCGATGGAGATGGCGGGGCAGCCGGCAGAGATACACATCTTGCAGCTGCGGCACTTATCGGTATGTACGATGCACTTGCCGATGTCGTGCTTGATCTTCTTGATCAGCAGGCAGGGACGGCGTGCAATGAGGGCGACCGGCTCGGTGGCGTGTTCGGCCTCGGAGATGGCGGCCTCGGTGGCCTTGAGATCCTGAGGATCGAAGATCAGGACCTTCTTATAGCCCATGGCGGTCAGCAGGTCCTCGATGCGGATGAGGGGGGCGGGCTGGCCCATGAGGGTCTCGCCGCTGCCGGGGTTATCCTGGTGGCCGGTCATACCGGTAATGGAGTTGTCGACGATGCAGGGGACAACGGGCAGGTTGTTGTAGATAATCTCAACTGCACCGGTCATGCCGCTGTGGAAGAAGGTGGAGTCACCAACGACACCAAAGACCTTCTTCTCGTGCTGGCCGGTCATCTGCAGCGCCTTGGCAATACCTGCGGCAGCCGAGAAACCGGCACCCATGCAGATGGTGGTATCAACAGCATTGAGGGGTGCGGTGCCGCCCAGGGTATAGCAGCCGATGTCACCGGCCACGACGATGTTCTTGTGGCGGGCGATAGTGGCATAGAAACCGCGGTGAGGGCAGCCGGGGCAGAGTACGGGGGGACGGATGACCGCTTCGACACCGGCATCGCGTGTGTCGGGGGTCTTGTCCCACAGGGCCTTTTCGAGGATCTGGGGGTTGAGCTCATAGAGCAGGGGAACCTTATCCTTGCCGATACAGTCGATGCCTGCGGCGCGGATCTTGGTTTCCATATAGGGCTCCAGCTCTTCGATGACGTAGAGGGTCTCGACCTTGGAAGCAAAGTCGCGGATCAGATCCATGGGCAGAGGATGGGTGAAGCCCAGCTTGAGGAAGGAGGCATCTTCGGGGAAGGCTTCCTTGGCATACTGGTAGGCTGCCGAAGCGGTGATGACGCCGATCTTGCTGCCCTTCATCTCTACCTTGTTGAGGGGGGAGGTGTTGGCATACTTCTCCATCTCGACCAGACGGTCTTCCAGGCGCTTGTGGTGAGCCTTGGCGCGGGCCGGTGTGGCGCAGAACTTGACGGGGTCACGCTGATAGGGGCCGACTTCGGGCATGTGGCGCTCGCCCAGCTCGACCAGACTCTTGGAGTGGCAGATACGGGTGGTGACGCGGAAGAGGACGGGAATATCAAAACGCTCGGAAACTTCGAAGGCTTCCTTCATGAAGTCGATGCACTCCTGAGAATCGGAGGGCTCGATCATGGCGATCTTGGCAGCCTGTGCATAGTAGCGGTTGTCCTGCTCGTTCTGGGAAGAGTGCAGGTCGGGGTCGTCGGCCGATACGATGATAAAGCCGCCCTTAACGCCCAAATATGCAGCGGTGAAGATGGGGTCGGCTGCAACGTTGACGCCGACGTGCTTCATGGCGGTCATGGAACGGACACCGGCGATGGCGGCACCGTAGGCTACTTCGGTGGCGACCTTCTCGTTGGGGGCCCATTCGCAATAGAGGGCATCTTTGTAGAGGGGGAGAGCTTCAAAGATTTCGGTACTGGGTGTGCCGGGATAGGCCGAAGCCACCAGCAGGCCGCCTTCGTAGGCACCGCGGGCGATGGCTTCGTTGCCGCTGAGCAATACTTTCATGGACTTAGCTCCTTTCAATTATATAAAGGGTGTGAACAAACAGGTTAAGCAATGGCTACTGCCATAGCGATGGAGAGCAATTTTGCTTCGAAAGAATCGGCGCGGGAGACCAGGACGATGGGGCAGGCCGCACCGACGATGACGCCGGCCGAGCGGGCATTGCCGAAATAGGTCATGGCCTTGCCGATGCCGTTGCCAACCTCATAGTTGGGGACCAGCAGGATATCGGCCTTGCCGGCGCCGGGGGCGGTATACTTCTTTTTTTCGACGGCATGGGGAGAGATGGCCAGGTCGAGACCGACGGGACCGTAGACCGACAGACCATAGGGGGCCCAGCGATCGGTCATTTCGGAAAGGGCCAGGGCATCGGTGGTCGATGTGATCTTGGGATTGACGGCTTCGGCACCGCAGATGCAGGCGGCAGCACTTTGGGTATAGCCCAGCTTTTTGAGGACTACGGCAGCATTCTCCAGGATCTCGGCTTTCTGCTCGAGGGTGGGGAAGGTGTTCATGCCGCCGTCGGTCAGATAAAGCAGGCGGTCGTAGCCGGGACATTCATAGACCATGACATGGCTGAGCAGGCGACCGGTACGGATGCCGGTCTCCTTGTTGATGACAGCACGCATGAGGTCACCGGTCTGCAGCAGACCTTTCATAATGGAATCGGCCTTGCCCTCACGGACGAGAGAAACGGCCATAGCAGCCGAAGCGGGATCATCATTTGCGTCAATGATTTCAAATGCAGCGGGATCATGGCCCAGCGCGGTCAGCAGTTCGGCGGTCTTTGCGCCATCACCGATGAGGATGGGATGGCAGAGGCCGCGCTTTTCGGCCTCGATACAGGCCAGCAGGACATCTTTATCGTGGCAGGCGGCCACAGCCAGACGTCCGCCCTGCTTCTGTGCGGCAAGATCGAGGAAAGAATCTAAATTGTTCAGCATAGAGAACTCCTATTATATATAAGAAGGTGGTTTTAATACTGCTTGGCAGGTTCACCCTGCAGGACACGGAGGGCACCCAGGGCCAGGGCTTTCATCTCCTCTTCGCCGGGGAGGCGGAGGACGGGGGCCAGATTACCCAGATAGCTTTCGATGGCGGCACACAGACGGTCGCTGTGAGCCATACCGCCGGTCAGAACGAAGGCGTCGACCTTGAAGCCGAGGACAGCCGACATGGCACCGGCATCCTTGCACAGCTGATAGGCAAAGGCATCAAAGATCAGCTTGGCTTCGGGTTCATTCCTGTCAAAGGCACGAGCTTCGACTTCGCGGAAGTCGCGGGTGCCCAGATAGGAGAAGATACCGGCTTCACTGCCCAGCATCTTTTTGACCTCCTGCTTGGTCTTGCCCGAGAAGCAGAGGTTGATGACGGCATTGACCGGCAGGCTGCCGCCGCGGTCCATACCGAAGGCGCCTTCGTCCTTGACATTGTAGTTATCGACGACCAGGCCTTGCTGGTGAGCGGCTACCGAAACACCGCCGCCCATGTGACAGACGATGAGATTGAGGGTTTCGTAGGGTTTGCCCAGAACCTCGGCAGCCTTGCGGGCAATGGCCTTCTGGTTGAGGGCGTGGAAGAAACTCTCGCGCTCCATGCCCTTGAAGCCGGAAACACGGGCCTTGTCGGTCAGCTCGTCGACCGATACGGGATCGACGAAGTAGGCCTTGCAGCCGTGTTTCTTTGCGATGTGCAGGCTGAGGGGAGCACCCAGGTTGGATGCGTGTTCACCGTAAGGGGGATTTTCAATATCGGCCAGTACGCGGTCGTTGACCTCGTAGGTGCCCGAAGGCAGATGGCGCAGCAGACCGCCGCGGCCGCAGACGGCATCGAAGCGGGCATCGGACCAGCCACTGGCAGCCAGCGCCTGCTCGATGAGGTTCAGGCGATAGTCCAGCTGGTCGACGACATGAGCAAAGGGAGCCAGGTCTTCGCGGCTGTGCTCGATGGAGGCCTTCCACATCTCGCGGTCATCTTCAAAGATGGCCAGCTTTGTGGAGGTGGCACCGGGATTTATAACAAAGATCAGCATAGTGGTCCTCCTGTTGAAAATGGGGGTAAAATCTGAAAGCGGAAAGATATTGTCGTGCTTTGCCG
>JAFYOK010000166.1 GCA_017560175.1 Clostridia bacterium
ATTTTACCGTCATACATACCAAAATTGTGAAAAAAGAGGGGCTTTTGGCGGTGAAAAGTCAAAATGACCTTGCTTTTTTCGGGTTTATATAATACAATACAACTGTTATACTTACAAAACACATTAGGAGGATTATATATCATGATCTCTGCAGGCGATTTCAGAAATGGTAAGACATTCGAAATGGACGGCCAGGTTTTCCAGGTTGTCGAGTTCCAGCATGTAAAGCCCGGTAAGGGCGCAGCTTTCGTTCGTACAAAGTACCGCAATGTTATCACAGGTGCTGTTGTCGAGCGTTCCTTCAACCCCACAGATAAGTTCGAAGAGGCAGTCATCGAGCGCCGCACAATGCAGTACCTGTACGCTGACGGCGACCTGTACTACTTCATGGACGTTGAGACATACGAGCAGGAGCCCATCAACGGCGACAAGCTGGGTGATGCTTTCAAGTTCGTTACAGAAAACATGGAGTGCAAGGTTCTGTCCTTCAAGGGCAACGTCTTCGGCGTTGAGCCCCCCATGTTCGTTGACCTGGTTGTCACAGAGACCGAGCCCGGTGTCCGCGGCGATACAGCTACAAACGTTACAAAGCCCGCTACAGTTGAGACAGGCGCAATTATCCGCGTTCCCAACTTCATCAACGAAGGCGACAAGATCCAGATCGACACACGTACAGGCGAGTACCTGGGCCGTTCCAAGGAGTAATTTTAGTTAAACCCTACTTAACTTTATAAGTTAAACAATCATACCTCAAAACTGAAAGGAGACTGGTAAACATGACCATCACCGAGAAGACCGCATATCTGAAGGGCCTCATGGAAGGCATGAAGATCAACACAGAAGAGGACACAGGCAAGCTGCTGGCTGTCATCATTGATACTCTGAACGAGATCGGCCTGGCCATCGAAGACATCGACGTCCACATGGATGAGATCGACGCTGAGATCGGCGAACTGGAAGAGGCTGTTGAGGATCTGCAGGACGAAGTTGAGGAACTGGACGACGAGATCGGCGAGATCGAAGAAGTCGTTGACGAAATGAACGAAGACATCGACGGCATGTGCGATCTGCTGGAAGAGCTGATCGACGAAGAGTGCGAGTGCGATTGCTGCTGCAAGTGTGATTGCGACTGCGATTGTGACTGTGATTGCGATTGCGATTGCGGCTGCGGTTGTGACTGCGATTGCGACGATGACGATGAGTGCTGCTGCGGCCACTGCCACTGCCATGATGACGAAGAAGACGAAGATGAGGAAGACGAAGTTCTGTATGAGCTGGTCTGCCCCACCTGCGGCGAAGAGATCATCATTGACGAAGTCACCCTGGGCGTTGGCGAAATGAAGTGCCATGCTTGCGGCGAAGACCTGGAGTTCGACCTGTCCGCTCTGGTAGAGGATGAGGACGAAGAAGAAGGTTGCTGCTGCTGTGGCTGCAAGGATAAGGAATAACTTCCAAATCTGATTAAATTAAAGGCTGTACCCGAAAGGGTACAGCCTTTTTTGCAGTTATTATAAAGAAGCACCCCGAAAGATCATCTTTCGGGGTGAATGGATTATTTTCTGTATTTGGAGCGCTCGAGGCTGAAACGGGCGAAGGCCTTGACATCCTCCAGCAACATGTCATCCACATCGCGGCTGCCGAAAAGAGCATATTTCAGATCGGCATCGGTGGGAGGTGCAGAGGGGGCATTGTGGTCGGCATCCTGTGTGCCCATCATGTATTCCAGGCTGACACCAAAGTAGTCGGCCAGTTTCTGCAGTTTGGGCAGCTTGGGTGTACTGCGGCCGCGTTTCCAGTCGCTGAGGGTGGCCTGGGAAACACCGGTGTCCATCGAAACACGATAGGCAGTCAGTCCGCGTTCCTTCATCAATGCAGCAAAAATCTCATACATGACAGAATCCCCTTTCGATATCCTTGTGATATATTTAGTATACAACAAAACAGAAGCATAGGTCAAGGGAGAAATCGACTTGCTATTTACTCCAGTTTGCCGTATTCTATGACTATAGGAAAAGTGAAACTGGGGTGTTTACATGAATATTATCGAGATCATCGAGCAGAAATATGAAAATCTGACGCGCAAGCAAAAGCAGATCGCCGACTATATGCGCAATCATGCTGCAGATATGTGCTTTATGACCCTCAAGGAGCTGAGCGAGCGGGTAGAGGTATCGGAAATGACTGTGCTCAAGCTGTGCGGCTTGTTGGATTTCGGAAGCTATAATGAGATCAAGCAGGCTTTCCGTAATCTGCAGGGTACACGACCTTTGGAAGGTGATCGTCCGTCGAAGGCGTACCTGACCGAAGGACTGCCCGAAGATATGACGGATATTTTTGGCCAGGTCTGCAGGGAAGAGATGGAAGGTGTTATGGATTTTCTGCGCGGTTTCAATAGCGATGAATATCGTAAAGCCGCCCGAATGATCTGCCGTGCCAAGGGGGTTCTGCTGTTGGGCAGCGGTGTATCGGTACAGATGGCCGGATATCTCCGCAGCCGATTGGTACAGTGCGGTGTAGCCTGCCTGTGTTTCGATGCACGCAGAGAAGAGGAGGTCCAGGCAGCTCTCCATATGATCAATGAAGATCTTCTGGTCATGCCCATGTCTTTCCCCGAATATCCCCAGCTTGTCAATCGTATTGTTCGCTATGCAAAAGAGAAGGGGGCTGCTCTGCTGGGTGTTACCGACAGTACCCGTGCCGAACTGGCAGCCATGTGTGATATGTGCCTCTATTGCCCTTGTTACAATCACCTGTATTCCGATTCCCAGACCACCGCAGTACTGGCAGCCGACCTTTTGTCCATGGCTGTCCGTCTGGAACAGGACAACACCGGTGCCGGGGCACAGGCGGCCATCGCCATCAATCGAGTTTTTGAAGAAATCTGATTTTGAAAGCACCTGCTTCGGCAGGTGCTTTTCTGCATATTGCCCATGTAAGACAGTGTATCTTGTGAATTGTTTTTTGTCCCCGGCTGTGCTATACTTTATGAGTTAAAATAGCATTTTTAGGAGGAAAGAGTAAATGCAAACATCTAAGAAATCTTCCGGTCTGTTCTATGGCTGGATCATCGTCGGACTGGGCTGCCTGATTATGGCTGTTATCATGGGCATTATCTACAACAGCTTCAGCCAGTTCATCAAGCCGGTCAGCGAAAGCCTTGGCCTGACACGTCAGCAGATGAACCTCTGCCAGACCCTGATCTCCCTGGCACAGGTCATTGTTGCCCTCAACTGGGGCAAGATCCTCAAGCGCATCTCCCTCAAGAAGTACATGACCATGATCGCCATCATCGGTCCCATCAACTTTGCCCTCTTCTCCACAGCCAACAGCCTGTGGCAGCTCTATCTCCATTCGGCCATCTCCGGTCTGACCATGGTTTCGCTGTGCACGCTGCCTTTCTCCCTGATCCTGGCCAACTGGTTCAATGACAAGCGCGGCCTGGCCATCGGTATTGCCTTCATGGGCAGCGGTCTGGGCGGCATGATCTTTAATCCCGTCGCCGTCGCCCTCATCGAAGGCTTCGGCTGGCGTGCAGGCTTCCTGGGCCTGGCATCGATTATGGCCATCATTGCGATTCCTGCCGTTCTGCTGGTTCGTGTTCGTCCTGAAGATATGGGTCTGGAGCCTCTGGGCGGCTATCCCGTCAAGACTGCGGCTTCTGTCGGTGAGGTTGAGGGTTATACCTTTGCCGAAGCCAAGAAGATGCCCAAGATGTGGCTGCTGGCTTCCTGCACACTGCTGATCAACTCCGGCCTGTCGGCGCTGGTTCAGGCTATGTCCCCCCATCTGACCGACCGTGGTTATACCACAGCCTTTGCCGCTGCTATGGTTTCCATCTCCATGGGTGCTATGGCCATCGGTAAGATCGCTCTGGGTCGCCTTTATGATAAGCTGGGCGTTCGCCGCGCCACCTTCCTGTCGCTGGCTTGCTCTTTTGCCGGCCACATGGGTTTTGTCTTCTGCACCATCAAGCCCATGCTGGGCTGCATCATTCTGGGCGTCGCTCTGGGCTGCGCCTACGGCACCGTTGCCACACCTATCATTGTTGAGACTACTTTCGGTAAGAGAGACTATGCTGCCATCATGGGTATCTTCACTGCCATGGGCAATCTGGGCGGCGTTATTTCTCCCACACTCAACGGTACAGCTTACGATATGTTCGGCAGCTATAACGTTTCCTTCTGCATCTTTGGTGCCTTTGTTGCACTGGCAGCCCTCTGCTACATCTTCCTGCTGCCCAAGGCTGAAAAGAACAAGTAAGTTACGGAAATTGCAAAGGAGCATCTTATGAAAACCAAGAGCAAGATCCATTACGGCTGGTATATCGTCGCCGCCGGCTGCATCATCATCGCCATGACCACAGGCGTTGTTTCCAACTGCTTCTCGCAGTTTATCAAGCCGGTCTGTGCCGACCTGGGCATCGAGCGTCAGCAGATGAGCATGATCATGACCATCCAGTCCTTCGCCTCCATGGCGTTTGCCATGTTCTGGGGCTCCATCGTCAAGAAGGTCAACCTGCATAAGACCATGATCGTCGGTGCCATCGTCACCCCCTGCATGTATGCCTGCTATGGTCTGATGCAGAAGATCTGGATGGGCTATCTGGTCACTGTCATTCTGACTCCCTTCTTCTTTGTCATCTCCATGACCGTCTTTACCTACATCATCGGCAACTGGTTCGTCAAGAACCGCGGCCTGGCACTCAGCCTGGCTTCCATGGGTTCGGGCATCGGCGGTATGGTCATGAATACTGTTATCGCACGTCTGATTATCTCCTTTGGCTGGCGTGCCACCTATATCATTCTGGGCGTTATGATGCTGGTGCTCATGCTGCCTCTGATGATCTTTGTAGTCCGTGAAAAGCCTGCCGATAAGGGCATGCTGCCTTACGGTGCCGAAGAGGAAGTCACAGAAGAGAAGGGCGGCAAGAAGGCTCCTGCTTCCGAAGGTATTG
>JAFYOK010000167.1 GCA_017560175.1 Clostridia bacterium
GATCGCAAGGCCGAAGGCAACGAGCGCTACAGCCGTTTCCTGCTGGCTTCGGCCGAGGGCAAAAAGGCTGAGGGCATGAAGATTCTCTTCGACTGCGCCAACGATGCTTCTTCCCATACAGCCAAGCTGATCTTCCCCGAGCTGGGCGCACAGTGCGAGTTTATGGCCTGCGAACCCGATGGCATCAATATCAACAACGGCTGCGGCTCTACCCACATGGGCAAGCTGCGTGAAATGGTCAAGAACGGCGATTATATGCTGGGTGTTGCCTTTGACGGTGATGCCGACCGCTGCCTGATGTGCGATGAGAACGGCAATCTGATCGACGGCGACGATATTCTGGCCCTCCTTTCGGTCTATCTCAAGGAGCAGGGCAAGCTCAAGGGCGGCGTTGTTGCCACTATCATGTCCAATATGGGTCTGGCAGCTTACCTGCGTCCCCACGGCATCGAGGTCAAGAGCACCGGTGTCGGCGACCGTCTGGTTCTGGAGGAAATGCGCCGCAGCGGCTGGAACATCGGCGGCGAACAGTCGGGTCATGTAATCCTGTCGGATAACGCCACTACAGGCGACGGCCAGCTGACCGCTCTGCAGTTCATCATGATGCTCAAGGAGAAGGGCTGCATGCCTTCCGAACTGACAAAGGAGATCTTCCATTATCCCCAGATCATGAACAACGTTCCCGTTCCCAACAGCATCAAGAAGCAGATGGCAACTCTGCCCGAGATCGAGGCGCTGTCCAACGAGATCACCGCTGCTTTTGGCGGCGAGGGCCGTATCAACATCCGTCCTTCGGGCACAGAGGCGCTGGTTCGCGTCATGGTCGAAGGCAGCGATGCCGATAAGGTCGCCGAGATGGCGGAATATGCCAAGAACAAGGTCGCCGAAGTTGCGGCTAAGATGGCAAAGTAAGTTTGCATACATCCCCCTGTCCGTTCTTATGGACGGACAGGGGATAACCTGACCGAGAGGCGGTGAGACGCAGACGGTAAAAAGAAATAAAGCGCCAGAAGTGGGCTGCGCCCACTTGACGAGGTGGAGGTTTATCGAAGATTTCGGCGGATGCCTCCTGCCGCACGTCGCGGCACAAGTGCTTTTGCAAAATCCGGGAGTGATCCCGGCCACAAGGGAAGCACAGGCGAAAGATAAGTTTTAAAATATAAGGTTTTTGACTATAAGGAGCAAATATATATGTGTGGTATCGTAGGTTTTACAGGTAAGCAGCAGGCTGTGCCTGTTCTGCTGCAGGGTCTGACCACCCTGGAATACAGAGGATATGATTCGGCAGGTGTCACCCTGCAGACTGCTAAGGGCATTGAGACCATCAAGACCCAGGGTCGTATTTCGGTTCTGGAAGAGAAGATCAATTCCATGGGTCAGTTTGACGCCACCTGCGGCATCGGTCATACCCGTTGGGCTACCCACGGCGCACCCTCTGACCGCAATTCCCATCCCCACGAAAGCATGGATGGCCGCATCGCGCTGGTTCATAACGGCATTATTGAAAACTATCTGGAGCTGCGCAATCAGCTGATCGCTGAAGGCGTTGTCTTCAAGAGCGACACCGACTCGGAAGTTGTCGCCCATCTGTTCGCCAAGTTCTATGACGGCGATAACGTCAAGGCTATGATGGATACCTGCCGCGAGATCCGCGGTTCCTATGCCCTGGCTGTTGTCACCAACGATCGTCCCGGCGAAATGATCTGCACCCGTCACGACAATCCTCTGATCGTCGGTGTTGGTGAGGGCAGCAACATGATCGCTTCCGATATCCCTGCCATCATGCAGATCACCAAGAACTTCGTCGTCATCGGCGACGATGAGATCGTCCGTGTTAAGGCAGAGGGCATCGAGGTCTTCTCGGCTGACGGTCAGCCTGTCGAGAAGGAAGTCCAGACCGTTACCTGGGATATCCAGGGTGCACAGAAGGGCGGCTACGACCACTTCATGATCAAGGAGATCATGGAGCAGCCCAAGGCTGTCAAGGACACCATCTCCTCTCGTATCACCGACGACGATATGCCCTATCTGATGGATGAAGGCGTTGGTGAGGAAGTCTTTAAGAATATCCGTAACGTACATATCATCGCCTGCGGCTCGGCTTACTATGCCGGTATGGCAGGCAAGGTCGCCTTTGAGCGCCTGGCTCGTATTCCCGTTCTCGGTAATGTAGCTTCCGAGTTCCGTTACAGCGATCCCATCATCGATGAGAATGACCTGTGCATCGTCATCAGCCAGTCGGGCGAAACTGCCGATACTCTGGCAGCTCTCCGTGAGGCCAAGGCAAGAGGCGCAAAGACCGTTGCCATCGTCAACGTTCTGGCATCTTCCGCTGCTCGTGAGGCCGATCATGTCATCTATACATGGGCAGGCCCCGAGATCGCTGTTGCCACAACAAAGGCTTATTCGGCCCAGTTGTCGGTCATGTACCTGCTGGCGCTGACAGCTGCCAAGGCACGCGGCACCCTGACCGATGCCGAGATCGCCGAGTACTGCCGCGCCCTGCGCGCGCTGCCCGGCCAGATCGAGGAAGCTCTGGGCACCGATGGCGAAATGAAGGAACTGGCAAAGCTCTACAGCGAGCGCAACGACAGCTTCTTTATCGGCCGCGGCATCGACTATATGACCTGCCAGGAAGGTTCCCTCAAGCTGAAGGAGATCGCCTATGTCCACTGCGAGGCGTATGCCGGCGGTGAGCTCAAGCACGGCCCCATCTCGCTGATCGAAGAAGGCACCCCCGTCATCGCTCTCGACTGCGATCCTGCCCTTCACGAGAAGCAGATCTCCAATATCAAGGCTGTCAAGGCACGCGGTGCCAAAGTCATCCTGATCACCAACCACGACTTTGAGATCGATGAGACCATGTGCGACCATGTTGTCAAGCTGCCTGCCTGCCCCTATTTCATGGCGGCATCCCTGGCCATCGTTCCCGCACAGTTCTACGCTTACTATGTCGGCGTGTTCCGTGGCTGCGACATCGACAAGCCCAGAAACCTGGCAAAGTCGGTTACTGTTGAATAATCTGCAATAAAAAATCCGCCATATGGAGGGTCTGTGTCCTTAGGTTTACTTAGCTTTTGCTTGACACAGACCCTCGTTTTGGCTATACTAATCGTATATTTGAACCATTTTGCACCTTTTATCA
>JAFYOK010000168.1 GCA_017560175.1 Clostridia bacterium
TAGGAAAGGATATAGGCCGGATGCTTGAAATAATAAACATCATCCTTGCGCACACCGGCCGCCAGGCTGTCCCTTCTTTGTTCCATAAACATTCATCCTTTGCAGTTATATTTCACAGCTTGTGGATAGCATTTGCAGATTTGAAAGGAATATGCAAAAACCGCCGCTTTCATAAGAAAGCGGCGGTAATTTTTTACACAGGAACATCGGTGGCCGCTTCGTTGCGAACCATACGATAAACGATCTGGTACATAACAACCACAAAGGCAATGAACACCAATGTCGCCATTGTCGTACCTTTCATAGCGCAGAGGTCATAGAATCCATGAAGCAGCGTTGCACTCAGGAAACCAAGCCAAAGATTGACCTTGACGCCGCGCTTGTTTCTGCGGTATTTGCGCAGACGGGCACGGCTGTAGAAGTAGCCCATGAATACGCCGAAGCCCATGTGTGCCGGAACGGCCAGCAAGGCGCGGGACAACGCCACCGAAAGGCCATACCCCATGACATACATGACATTTTCCAGCGCGGCAAAACCCAACGATACGAATACCGCATAGACAATGCCATCGAAACGATAATTGAAATGGCGCTCATTCCATGTGCAGCGGCGAAGGAAAATCAGTTTGGCACCTTCTTCTATGGCCGCAATGACGACAAAGGCCTCCAGCCAAAGATAGACAGATCTCTCGGCCGATACAAAACCATTCAGCACCTCTGTGGCCATCAGTTCACCGGCCAGGGCACAGACCGCCGACAGGCATCCGAATCCAAACAGCTTTAAAAGCAGGCGGGGAGGTTCTTTTTCCACTTTATCCTGCCGATAGATATACCGCAGCAGGAAAAAGGCAGGCAGCAGCGCCGCCAGCGATTCTATAAACAGAAAAAACATACAAACTCTCTCTTTCTATCCGATCAGCCGAGCCAGACCGCCGATCAGCAGCATGTGTACGGGATAAAAGGCATAGGAAAACCACTTCCAGCCTTTGCCCGACAAACCCTTGCGGCCATCATAAAGCCAGATGGGAATCAGCGCCAGCAAGGCAAAACTCTGGATCTGCAATTCAAAGCTGCCGATGGGGATAAACTGCCCCTTGAGCATGACGCAGTTGACATACCACATTGCCACGATCTGCCCCACCTTTTCCGGCTTATGTCCGCGCAGCAGGCCAAAAGCTGCAACGGTCAGCACACCGGCGGCGCTATAGTCGGTAAAACCGATGATCGACAACAGCAATGCAGCAAAAACAACACCAATGACCGCCATGTACTGTTTTGGCGTGGGATACTTTCGCAGCTGATCAAAAGCATGGATGACCCACAGGCCCAACAACAGCGTCCACAGGACATTCTGATGAAATGGATAAAACACACTGCCGCCGGCCATCAGATTAAAAGGGATCTCGGCAATGACCGCCCATAAAAAAAGACGCTTGGCGTATGCCTTGAGATCTTTTGTTTTATAATAACCCTCGGCCGCCTGAAAGGCAAAGATGGGGAATGCAATACGGCCGACGCAGGTCATCCACAGGTTGCCCGGAATGACGGTGGCCCACAGATGATCCAACAACATACAGACCATGGCCATGATTTTCAGCGTCGATGCGTTCAACCCCCGGCGCCTGGTTTCATTCATATCCTTCATCCTTTCTCTCACGCAGTTCCTCTCCATTATATAAAAGCCTCTGCATGAAATCCACCCTTCCCCACAGGTTTAAGAAAAGTTTAGAAGTAAAAAGGCTTGCCCTCGGGCAAGCCTTTTGATTTTACATATTTTCCTTGAGGATCTCGACCAGCTTGTCGACCTTGGGAACGCGGGCCGATACGACCAGCTTACCGTCGATGGTGACCGAAGGGGTGGTCATAACACCCATGCGAACCATTTCGATCAGATCTTCAACGCGACCGAGGGTAGCGGTGACGCCAGCCTGGCGGATGGCTTCTTCCATATTATTATAGAGCTTGTCGCAATCTGCGCAGCCCGAACCGATGATTTTGATATCCATGTTGTTCTCCTTAGTTCTTCAGCTTCATGGGCAGAGCAACGATCTCTTTCCATGCACCGTCAATGGTACGGATGACCATGGGGCCGACCTTGGACAGGAAGACCAGCTGGGAGATCTCATGCTCTTCGCAGGGCTTGAAGTCGATGAGCTTTTCGACGACGTCGACCTGATACCAGCCATCTTCCAGGTGGAACTGACCCTTGATGCGATAGCACTCGGGCAGAACGGCGCGAAGGAATTCTTCCAGGCAGGCGCGCTCAACAACGGCGGGGCTTTCCAGCGACATGGTCTTGGGCTTGTTGTCGGGGCTGTTGTGGGAATCCTCACTCTCGGCCCACTGGAGGGCGATGAGGTCTTCGTCCATGAAGTCAGCAGAGATCTGGCCATTGACACAGGTGACCATCTTGCACTTGGGGTTGACCTTGCGGACCATTTCCATGACCTCTTCGACCTGTGCATCGGTGACCAGGTCGGTCTTATTGACAACAGCCATATGGCAGTGGGCCAGCTGACGGTCGACGGTCTCGATATCGGCGATCTGCTCGGGGAAGTTGACGCTGTCGATCAGGCAGAGAACGCCCTTGAAGTCATAGACATCACCGGCCAGCTCGCGTGTGGCTGCCAGGATCTCTTCGATGTTGGAGGGATCGGCCAGACCGGAGCTTTCAACAAAAACATATTCCAGATCCTGCTTGCCCATCTCGGCCAGCGCCTGGATAAAGGACAGCTTGAGGCAGGAGCAGAAGATGGAGCCGCGGCTGATTTCGACCATTTCGATGCCGTCCAGCTTGGTGCGCTCTCCATCGACGCTCAGCTTGCCGAACTCATTCTGGATAACGCCGATCTTGCGGCCTTCCAGACCATTCAGCAGATGAAGCAGCAGAGAGGTCTTGCCTGCACCCAGAAAACCGGTGAGAACATAGAGTTTTTTCTTTTCCATAATGATTTTCCTCCAAATCGGCCGCATTGCCACGGCGCTGATAAATAATTTTTCTTCTATAAATTAAATCAATATTTTTCGATGTATACCTCGGGAAAAAAGCCATCCGTTTTTGGAGGATGGCTCGATGACTTCGAATTATTCGATGCCTGTGATCTCACGCAGCAGCGCCATGGCATACAGGCTGCCTTCACGATCGATGCGGTAATGGGTCCATTTGCCCTCTTCTCTGCTGGCCACCATCCCCGATTCACAGAGGATCTTCATGTGGTAGGAAAGAGAGGACTGGGGCATATCCATTTCCTCGGTCAGCACGCAGGCACACTTTTCGCCATTGTGCAGCAGCTCCATAATGCGCTGACGGCGTTCGTCACTCAAGGCTTTGAATACCTTGGCGCGAGCCTCGTAATCTTTTTCCATATACCCACCTCTTTTCAATATACTCATAAATATATCTCAAACAGGCAGAAAAGTCAATTTCAGTCCATCAGATCAGCAGATACTGGATGGCATTGAAGAAATAGCCGACAATGATAATGCCCACGGTGCAGATGGCGACAAACACACCCAGCAGCTTGGGACGGATGGCCTTGCGCAGCATAATCATGGAAGGCAGGCTGAGGGTGGTGACACCCATCATAAAGGACAGGACAACGCCCAGCTGTGCGCCCTTGGCCAGCAGCGCTTCGGCGATGGGAATGGTGCCGAAAATATCGGCATACATGGGCACACCGGCGATGGTAGCAATGACAACACCGAGGGGATTGCCTGTACCCAGCAGGGTGATGACCCATTCTTCGGGGATCCAGTTGTGGATAACAGCGCCGATGCCGACACCCAGCAGGACATAGGGAAAGACCTTACGAACGGTAGAAGCCACCTGCTCGGTCGCATATTCGATGCGGTCACGGGGAGTCAGCTCGACCTGCTGCATCTCGATGCCGCGAGCCAAACGGATAAACTCTTCCACCTCATCCTCCAGGCGCAGCTTTTCGATCAATGTGCCGCCGAGGACGGCAATGACCAAACCCAGCAGGACATAGACAATAGCGACCTTCCAGCCAAAAATACTCATCAGCAGAACGAGGCTGCCCAGATCGACCATGGGCGAAGAGATCAGGAACGAAAAGGTGACGCCCAGCGGAAGTCCGGCAGTGGTAAAGCCGATAAACAGCGGGATCGACGAACAGGAACAGAAGGGTGTGATGGTGCCCAGCAATGCGCCCAGACAGTTGGCCCAGAATCCGCGGAAGCGTCCAAGGATCTTCTTGGTGCGCTGGGGCGGGAAAAAGCTCTGAATGTAGGAGATGCAGAAGATCAGAACCCCCAGCAGAATCATGATCTTAATGATATCATAAATAAAGAACTGTACACTGCCGCCCATGCGTGTAGCGGGATCAAGACCGATGGCATCCAAACCGCAGCCCACCAGACGGTTGAGCCACTTCATGCCCAGTACTTCGTTCTGAAAAAAATCCCATGCGGTAGAAATCGACATAAGTATTTTCCTTTCAAATCAAATTCTATCGATTTACATATACCACTCAAATCGAAAAAAGTCAATTCGATTTTCCCATTATTATAAAAATAAAAAAAGCCGCTTCCGCTCATCGGAAACGGCGATAGAATCAGCCCACAAAAAACAAAAATAGCCCATATAGCACACTGGCCGTGATCCCAAAAACCAACACCGGGCCTGCGATGGTGAACATCTTGACGCAGGTGCCCGGA
>JAFYOK010000015.1 GCA_017560175.1 Clostridia bacterium
TGGCTGGGTGGTATGCTGACAAACTTCACAACAATGCGTAAGCGTGTTGCTCGTCTGAACCAGATCAACAAGATGGCTGAAGACGGCACATTTGATCTGCTGCCCAAGAAGGAAGTCATCAAGCTGAAGCTCGAGGCTGAGAAGCTGGAGAAGTACCTGGGCGGCGTTAAGAACATGAAGGAGCTGCCCGCTGCCATGTTCGTTGTTGACCTGCGCAAGGAAAAGAACGCTATCGCCGAGGCTAAGAAGCTGGGTATTCCCGTTGTTGCTATCGTCGATACAAACTGCGATCCCGATGAGGCTGACTATGTCATCCCCGGCAACGATGACGCTATCCGCGCTATCAAGCTGATCGCACAGGCTATGGCTAACGCTGTTATCGAAGGCCGCCAGGGCGAGCAGCTGTCCGTTTCCGACGAGACAGTTGAGGCTTCCGAGCAGGTTGATACAGCTCCCAGAGCTCCCCAGAAGAGAGAGTCCAAGACAGCTGAAGAGATCGTCAAGGCTTAAGTCGAAGACTTAATCTGAATTAAACAAAAACATTACTTTTAGGAGGAACATACCAATGGCTTTTACAGCACAGGATGTAAAGAATCTGCGTGAGCAGACAGGCGTCGGCATGATGGACTGCAAGAAGGCTCTGACCGAGGCTGACGGCAATTTTGAGAAGGCAATCGAGATCCTCCGCGAGAAGGGCCTGGCTGCTGCTACAAAGAAGGCTGGCAGAATCGCTGCTGAAGGCGCTGTCTATGCTACAGTTTGCGCTGAGTGCGGCGTTGGCGCTATCGTCGAGATCAACTCCGAGACCGACTTCGTTGCTAAGAACGATCAGTTCAAGGATCTGTGCGCCGGTGTTGCTACCGTCGTTATGACAGATGCTCCCGCTGATGTCGAGGCTCTGAAGGAGTGCAAGTTCGCTGGCTCCGAGATGACAGTCATCGAGATGCTGCGCGAGAAGATCCTGACCATCGGCGAGAACATGAACATCAGAAGATTTGAGCGCTACGATGAGAGCACAATGAACGTTGCTTACATCCACATGGGCGGCCGTATCGGTGTTATGGTTGGTCTGGAAGTTTCCGAGAACCTGAAGGGCAACGCTACAATCGTTGAGCTGGGTAAGGACATCTGCATGCAGATCGCTGCTATGCGTCCCCAGTACCTGAACAAGGATTCCGTTCCCGCTGACGTTCTGGCTAAGGAGAAGGAAATCCTGATGGCTCAGACAATCAACGAAGGCAAGCCTGCTAACGTTGCTGAGAAGATCGTCGCTGGCCGTATCAACAAGTTCTACGAAGAGAACTGCCTGACAAACCAGGCTTTCGTTAAGGAGAACAAGATGTCCGTTGAGCAGTACGCTAACAAGGTTGCTGCTGAGCTGGGCGGTACAGTCAAGATCGCTAAGTTCGTCCGTTTCGAAAAGGGCGAGGGTCTGGCTAAGAAGGAAGACAACTTCGCTGAAGAAGTTGCAAGCATGGTTAAGTAATTTAACTCTTACCATAAGAGCTTCCAAAGGCTCCGGAGAAATCTCCGGAGCCTTTTTATATCGAAAAATAAGGTGTGGAAAGAGGCATGACTCACAGGAAGTCATGCCTCTTTTTGATTTCAGATTATCATAGTGAAAAGGGTGAAAGCTGCGGCTAATTCATGGGTGTAAAGCAAAATAGATTAACAGTAATTTCAGTCGGTTGCTTTGGGAAAAATCTGTTTTAAATATATTTATTGCCTCATAAGGTTTCTCATGATTGCTATAGCAAGCGGTTTGTGTTACAATATTCCTGCAGGCTCGTTAATGGGCTTGCCTGTTAAAGCGATTTTATTTTATCAGTAAAACATAAAGAAAGAGGTGCCCGTTATGAGCAAGAAAGAGATCATCTCCGCATTGGTCGATCGTTATCAGCAGGACGTCATTCAGGTCAGCGATACCGTTTGGGGTTTTGCCGAAGCAGGTATGAAGGAGTATAAGACTGCTGAGTACTACACCAAGTTCTTTGAAGAAAAGGGTTTTAAGGTTGAGGTCGGTATGGCCGACATGCCTACTGCTTTTGTAGCAAGCTGGGGCGAAGGCAAGCCCATCGTCGGTTTCCTCGGCGAGTTTGATGCCCTGCCTCTGCTCTCTCAGGAAGCAAGCTGCGCTGTTAAGAAGCCCATCGTTGAAGGTGCTTACGGTCACGGCTGCGGCCATAACTGCCTGGGTGCCGGTGCTGCCGGTGCGGCTCTGGCGCTGCGTGATTATCTGAAGGAGAACAATCTTCCCGGTACTGTTCGTTTCTATGGTACACCCGGCGAGGAATACGGTTCGGGTAAGATCTATATGGCTCGTGCCGGTCTGTTCAATGATCTGGATCTCTGCCTGACATGGCATCCCTCTGCTACAAATAACGTCTGGGCAACTTCCAGCCTTGCCAACATCAGTGTTATGTTCACTTTCACAGGTGTTACAGCACATGCAGCCGGTAATCCCCATCTGGGTCGTTCGGCATTGGATGCCTGCGAGCTGATGAATGTCGGTGTCAACTATCTGCGAGAGCATATCATTCCCGAAGCACGTGTCCATTATGCGTATGTCAACGCCGGCGGCATTGCTCCCAACGTTGTTCATGACAAGGCTACCATCCACTACTTCATCCGCGCGCCCAAGATGAGCCAGGCACAGGAGATCTATGCCCGTGTTCAGGATATCGCCGAAGGTGCAGCCAAGATGACAGGCACCACCCATGTGGTCGACCTCAAGGAAGCCATCTATGACTACCTGCCCAACATCACCCTGAGCAAGGTCATGGAAAAGGCCATGAATGAGATCGGCGCACCTGAGTTCGATGAAGCCGACTATGCACTGGCACATGAGTTCCGCAAGTCCTTCAACGAAGGCAATCTGGCTTCGGTCAAGTCCAACCTGGCAGGCCTCAGCCTGGATACCGATCTGATCGGCAATGACGAAGTTCTGCATACCCGTATCCTGCCCTATACGCCTCTCAACAAGGCAATGTCGGGCTCCACAGACGTTGGTGATGCATCCTACTGCGCACCTACTGCACAGTGCGGCGTCGCCACCGAAGTTCTGGGCACACCGGGCCACAGCTGGCAGATCACAGCCATGTCCAAGTCGTCCATTGCCCATAAGGGCACCGTTGTCGCCGCTAAGGTCATGGCGCTGACCGCTGTTATGGCTATGGAAGATGAGGCACTGATGGAAGCTGCCAAGGCGGAACTGGTCAAGTCCACAGGCGGCCAGTATGTCTCGGCTATGCCTGCACATATCAAGCCCAATATCGGTTAATATTTTTGATTTCGATCTTTATGGGGAGCGCTGTTTTTTGCAGCGCTCCCATTTTAAATCAAAGCAAAGAAGTGACGAATATGAGTTGTATATATATAGATAAGCTCAGACGGGACAATATTTCGGTCATCGTTGCATGGAATACGGGTAAGGATGCCGATTTTCTGCAGCAGTGGTCGGGCAGGGGATACACTCATCCGTTGACAGATGACCAGATCGATGCACATCTTGCCGAAGGTGCAGAAGTTTTTGAGATTCTTTGTGATGGTGAGATGATCGGTACCATAGAACTGATGCGCCGAAAAGAAGGGAAGGTTGGACATATCGGCCGATTTCTTCTTGATCCGGCGCGGACAGGTCAGGGTCTTGGTACGGCTGCTATGAAGACATTTTTGGCCTACGCCAAAGACGAGCTTGGACTACAGGGGATCACACTGAGCGTATTTGATTTCAATGCCGCCGCGCACCGTTGTTATGAAAAATGTGGTTTTACGGAAACCGAACGGGTGACACGTCCCAGCGGATGGATTGCCATTCAAATGAGAAGAGAATTATGATTAAATTGCCGGATGTATGTCCGGCAATTTTTTGGTGCAAGAAAATGCAGAAAGGTGTATTTTTTCTTTGCATTTTGCAAATGGCTGTGCTATCATGGAATCAACATCCAATCTTACTGAAGGAGTAATTTTTCCATGAGCATGAAAGAAATGATTTCCGGTCTTGTCGACCGTTACTGCGACGACATCAATCTGGTCAACGACACCATCTGGGAATATGCCGAACCCGGCATGAAGGAGACCAAGTCGGCCGAGTTCTATGGCAAGTTCTTTGCCGAGCGCGGCTTTAAGGTCGACATGGGCGTTGGCGAAGTTCCCACTGCTTTCGTAGCAAGCTGGGGTGAGGGTGCGCCCATCATCGGTTTCCTCGGTGAATACGACGCACTGCCTCTGCTGTCTCAGGAGGCTTCCTGCGCCGAAAAGAAGCCCATTGTTGAGGGCGCTTACGGTCAGGGCTGCGGCCACAACAGCCTGGGCGCTGCTGCTGCCGGCGCTGCACTGGCTTTCCGTGATTATCTGAAGGAAAACAACCTGCCCGGTACGGTCCGTTACTACGGATGCCCCGGTGAGGAATATGGTTCGGGTAAGGTCTTTATGGCAAGAAACGGTCTGTTCAATGACCTTGACTGCGCACTGACATGGCATCCCGGCGACATGAACCAGGTCAAGGGCGTATCCAGCCTGGCCTGCATCAGCGTATTCTTCGAGTTCTCCGGCGTTACTGCCCATGCAGCTGCCAACCCCCATCTGGGCCGCTCGGCACTGGATGCCTGCGAGCTGATGAATGTCGGCGTCAACTACCTGCGTGAGCATATCGTTCCCGAAGCACGCGTCCACTATGCTTATCTGAACGCCGGCGGTATCGCACCCAATGTCGTTCACGACAAGGCTAAGATCCACTATTTCGTCCGCGCACCCAAGATGAAGACCGCACAGGAGATTTTTGTCCGCGTTCAGGATATCGCCGAAGGTGCTGCCAAGATGACCGGCACCACCATGCATATGCATTTCCACGAGGCACTCAGCGACTGCTGCAACAACCGCACGCTCGAAAAGCTGATGCATGAGGCATTCACCGAGATCGGCGCACCCAAGTATGATGAGGCTGATTTCAAGCTGGCTGAAGCGTTCCGTGCTACATTCTCCGAGGCTGACAAGGCTGATGTTGCTGCCGCTCTGCGTGACAATGGCCTGGATCCCGATCTGATCCCTGCCGATGCAGCTCTCCATACCGATATTCTGCCCTTTGTTCCTCTGGACAAGGCACAGCCCGGTTCCACCGATGTTGGTGACGTCAGCTACTGCACACCTACCGCACAGTGCAGCGTTGCCACAATCGCGCTGGCCACACCCGGCCATAGCTGGCAGATGACTGCTCAGTCCCGTTCTTCCATCGCCAACAAGGGCAATGCTGTTGCTGCAAAGGTCATGGCGCTGACAGCAGCCAAGGCCATTGCCGATCCTGCTCTGCTGCAGGCAGCTAAGGAAGAGCTGATCAAGACCACAGGCGGCAAGTACGAGTGCCCCATCCCCGCAGACGTCAAGCCCACACTGTAATATTATCTTTCTTCTCAAAGAGGCATGGCTTAGCTATGCCTCTTTGAAGCATTTTAAACCACCTTTTTTCCAAAAATAAAGTGATTTGGATGAAAGGGCTTTGGCTTTTTATCTTGTATATAATCGGTGATTTTGATATAATAATCTTTATCATGAAATCTAAATCGGCCGGAACTGCGGATGGCGAAAACCGAGAGGTTTGAGCTGCCCGGTTTCGGATGTATCTGTTTTATGTAAAAACAGGAAAAAGGACATCGAAGACTATGATGAAAAAAGAAAAATGGATCGTTGCCCCAAAAGATGAGGGCCGGATCGCACTGCTGCAGCAGGGTCTGGGAATCTCGCATCTGGCGGCATCGGTTTTGGCTGCGCGCGGTGTCGGTACTGTCGATGAGGCGCTGACCTTTATGGATTGCGACTGGAAGCATCTGCATGATCCCTTCCTGATTGCCGATATGGATAAGGCGGTGGACATTCTGGAAGATGCCATTGCCAAAGGGGAGCGTATCGCCATCTACGGCGACTATGATGTTGATGGCATCACAGCTACCGCCATTATGATCCGCTATCTCACCGGCCGCGGTGCCGATTGCCGCTATTATATTCCTGACCGTCTCAATGAGGGTTATGGCCTCAATGAAGCTGCCTTGTCGGGGCTGAAGGAAGACGGCTGCACGCTGCTGATCACCGTCGACTCGGGTATCACAGCCACACAGGAGATCGAGCATGCCCGCAAGCTGGGCATTCGTGTCATCGTTACCGATCACCATGAATGTGCCGAAGTGCTTCCCAATGCCGATGCGGTTGTCAATCCTCGCCGTGCCGACAGTGCGTATCCTTTCCGTGAACTGGCCGGTGTCGGCGTTGCATTCAAGCTGATCTGTGCCATGGAGAAAGAACGTCCCATTCAGCAGTTGCTCGATGAATATGTCGATGTTGTTGCATTGGGCACCATCGCCGACGTTATGCCGGTCATCGGCGAAAATCGTATTATCATTTCCGAGGGCCTTAAGCGCCTTCGTCATACAGAAAATCTCGGTCTGCGCACGCTGATGCAGAAGTTGGGTCTGGAGAGCAAGCCGCTGACGGCCAACTCGGTCAGCTTTGTACTGGCGCCCCGTATCAATGCGGCAGGACGTATGGGTGAGGCCGATTGCACCGCCCGTCTGATGCTGACCTCCGATCCCAAAGAGGCTTTTGACCTGGCAGAATATCTCTGCGACCTCAACCGTCGCCGCCAGGAAGAAGAAAATGCCGTTTATGAGCAGATCATCAGCCAGATCGAAAAAGATCCTGCGCTGGCTTCGGGCAAGATCATGGTCCTTTGGGGAGACGGCTGGCATACCGGTGTTATCGGTATTGTGTCCTCCCGTCTGGCCGACCGCTACGGTATGCCCTGTGTGCTTATTTCCATGTGCGGCGACAGCGGCAAGGGTTCGGGTCGCAGCATCAAGGGCTTCAACCTCTATGAAGCGCTGGGTGAATGCTCCGACCTGCTGGAGCGTTATGGCGGCCATGAACTGGCCGGCGGTCTGTCGATCTCCCGTGAGAATCTGGAAGCGCTCCGTGCCCGTCTGGAGGCCTGCGCCGAGCGCTGCGCCATTGATGAGCCTCTGGAGCCCAGCCTCAACATCGATTGTGCCATCGATCCTCGTGATTTGACCATCGACAGCGTCAAGAGCCTGTCGGTGCTGGAGCCTTTTGGTATGAGCAATCCCATGCCGCTCTTTGTTCTGTCGGGTGCCACCATCGAGGAGGTCACACCCATCAGCCACGACCGTCATGTCAAGCTGCTTTTCTCCAAGAACGGCTACAGCTTCTATGGTTTTGTCTTTGGCATGGGTGCCCGCAGCTGTCCCTTTGTGGCAGGTGACGAGGCCGACCTGGTATTCTCGGCAGAGATCAACTACTTCCGCGGCCGTGAGAGCGTGCAGCTGGTCGTCAAGGATATCCGTTGGGGTGAAGAGCCTGCCAAGTGTGATGCCTATGCCCAGAATGTCTTTGTTCGCTTTGCGGCAGGGGAGGAGATCACTGCAGAAGAGGCTCGCTATCTCTGTCCCTGCAGAGAGGATCTTGTGGCAGCTTTCCGTCATGTCCGCGCCAATCAGAGCAGCGGCATGCTTTGCGGTATGCCTCAGACCATCTACCGCAGGATCAAATACGAATCCAAATGCTGCATGAATCAGGGCCGCTTCCTGATCTGCATGGATATATTCAAAGAGTTTGACATCTTCGATTATGAGCTTGTGGGAGACAATATTGCCATCCGCGATCTGCTCTATAAGGGAAAGGTCGACATCAACGGATCGCGCATCCTTAAAAAGCTCATGGAAGTCATTAAGGGGTAAAGCATATGGATAGAAATGACATCCCAAAAGAATATCTGGATAAAGTAGATCTGATCGCAGAACATCATCCCGAAGACAGGGATCTGATTTACGGTGCATTTGACTATGCACTGCAGCACCATGGAGATCAGCGCCGTAAGAGCGGTGAGCCTTATATCGTTCATCCCATTTCGGTCGCTTATATCATCGATGAGTGGGGCTTTGATACCGAGTCGATCCTGGCCGGTCTCCTCCACGATACCATCGAAGATACCGATGTCACCTTCCATGATGTCGAAAAGAAGTTCGGTACATCGGTTGCCGAGCTGGTCGACGGTGTCACTAAGCTGGGTCATGTCGTTTACCAGAGTCGTGAAGAAGAGCAGATGGAAGATCTGCGCAAGATGTTCATCGCCATGGCCAAGGACATCCGCGTTATTGTCATCAAGCTGGCCGACTCGACCCACAACATTCGCACCATTGAGTTCAAGCGCATCGAATCTCAGCGTAAGAAGGCGCTGGAGATCATGGAGATCTATGCACCCATTGCCCACCGTCTTGGTATGCAGGCGGTCAAGTGGGAGCTGGAAGACCGTTCGCTGAAGGTTCTTGACCCTTATGGTTATGGCGAGATCAGCGATTATATCGGCGAGCGCTCCACACTGTATAACAACTTCCTCGAGCGTACCCAGCACAGTATCGGCGACATTGTGCGCCAGCAGGGGATCGATTGTTATGTCAAGGCTCGCGTCAAGTCGGTTTACAGCATCTATCGTAAGCTGTATGGCCAGAATCTGACCTTCTCCGAGTTGTACGATATCTGTGCAGCTCGTGTTATCGTTAAAACGCTTGGTGACTGCTATGCTGTCCTTGGTCTGATCCACGAACAGTACCGTCCCGTTCCCGGCCGTTTTAAAGACTATATTTCTTCGCCCAAGCCCAATGGCTACCAGTCGCTGCATACCGTTGTCATCGGCAAGGATGGTATTCCTTTCGAAGTTCAGATCCGTACCGAAGAAATGGACCATACTGCCGAATACGGCATTGCTGCCCACTGGAAGTATAAGGGCGGCCTGAAGGGCCAGCAGAAGGAAGAAGCCTTTGCATGGGTTCGTCAGCTGCTGGAATCTCAGCAGGATGTTGAAGCGGAAGAATTTGTCCAGTCGATCAAGGTCGATATGTTTGCTGACGAGGTTTATGTTTTCACCCCCGGCGGCGACGTTATCAATCTGCCCCAGGGCTCCACACCCATTGACTTTGCCTATGTCATCCATTCGGCAGTCGGCAACAATATGGTCGGTGCCCATGTCAATGGAAGGATCGTCAATTTTGACTATGAACTCAAGAGCGGCGAGATCGTTGACATCATCACGTCCAAGACGTCCACCGGTCCCAAGCGCGGCTGGCTGCAGATCGTTAAGACCACCAGCGCCAAGACCAAGATCCGTCAGTGGTATAAGAGAGAGCGTAAGGAAGAGAACATTGCCGAAGGTAAGGCAGAGCTGGAGCGCGAGCTGCGCGTCAACCTGCTGATGGATGAGTTCTCCGATCCCGAACTGAAGGAGATCATCCTCAA
>JAFYOK010000016.1 GCA_017560175.1 Clostridia bacterium
ATTGGGGTCGAGATAGAAGATGGTCTGTCCGTCGGCCAGCGCCGCCGTTTCGGCATTGAAGGCATCAAGGACGGGATTATTGATAACGGTGTCATGGTCTGACCATGCCTTGGTGACATGAAGGTTGCCCATGAGGATCAGCAGAGCATCGGGCTGGGCGGTGCAGATCTGCTCCACCAATGCTGCGTACTTTTTCATGGTGCTGCCTGCAGGGTACCCCACATCATTGATGCCCATCATCAGATAGATGCGTTCATAAGAACGGCAGGCCAGCAGCTCGCTCAATGTCAGTTTGCCCAGACCGTCCATTTCGATGCGGGTGCTGCCGATCTTCTGGGGGCCGAGGCCGGTGGAAGCAAAAAAGTCGGATTCTTTGAGTTCGCCAAACATCTGCAGGCCTACGGTACGGGAGTCGCCGATCAGCAGGCAGTTTGCCATGGAAGCAGGAGCGGCAGGAGTGGAATCTTCCTGTGCAGGTTCGGCTTCGATGATCGGTGTTTCCTCGATGATGGTTTCGGCAGCCTGAACGATACGCATCTCCGGGGTCTGAGGAACAACAGGGCGGTAATCGGCTTGAATGGGCGTATCGCTGACCGTTCGGGGTGGCTCGGCCATGGTGATGGCAGAAGAGACAGGCTTGGTATGGGTGTATCGGCAATAACCGGCCGCAGCAGTAAGAAACAGAGCGGCGGTCAGCAGAAAAGCTATGGGGCGGTGGCGGGTCGGGCAGAGCATGGGGGAGGTCTCCTTTTGGAAATTGTTTCTTTCAGAATGTTAGACGGAGGTTTCCAAAGAAAGGTGACAAACTTTTTTGAAAAAATAAAAACCCTCCGCAGAGTGCGGAGGGTTTGAAACGAAAAGAAAAATTAGCGCAGGATGTCCAGATCTTCGGGAACCGAGAACATGATCTGCTCACCATCGTTGACGACGATGCAGGGAACGCCGACCTGACCCTTTTCCTTGATGGGATCAAACTCAGGACGAGTGTCGCGGTACTTGAGGAACTGCTTGAGAGGGAACATACCGCCGGAAATGTCAACGGGGGCATACTTGATGCCGGCTTCGTCCAGTGCTGCCTTCAGAGGGCCGCAATCCTTGCAGTGTTCGCTGAAATATACGATGACCTTTTTCATATACATGCGCTCCTTTTGGAAATATTTATAGGATAAGGATATTATAGCATGGGCAAAAAGGTCGGGACAATGAAAAACGGCCGTTCATTGAAAAATCAAATGAACGGCCGAATAGCTATAGAAATTTATCTCAGTTCGTCCAGGTTTTCGGGCAGTTCAAAGAGAATCTTCTCTTCGCCATCCTCTTCCTTAACGACGATGCAGGGAACGCCTACACGGCCGCCGGCCTTGACGGCATCGAACTCGGGACGGGTATCACGATACTTGAGGAACTGCTTTAGGGGCAGCATACCTGCCGAAATATCGACATAAGCAAATTTGATGTCAGCCTGGGAAAGAGCCTCTTTCACCGGGGGGCAGCCGGGTCAATGCATGCTGGAGTACATAACGATCTTCTTCATAATTTTCTCCTCTTTCATTGGAAGTTTCGATGGTTAAAATTTCATTTATTTGTTTTTATTATATTACCAAACTGTAAATATTGCAACTGTGGGATTGACACGATCCAATGGCCGCAACTATAATGGAAATACAACGAGATAACGCGATAAAGGAGGCGGGCTTATGTGGAAATATATCGTTCAAAAAATCGGAAAATATATCGCCCTGTTGCTGGCGGCCATATTCGTCGTTTTTGTCATTCTGGAGCAGGCACCGGGTGATCCGGCCAAGGTTATTCTTGGCAAGCCAGTCATCTATCTTTATCCCGAGGAAGTGACCGATGTATCGGTCCGGCTGGATGTGGCAGGGGAAATGATCTGCACTTATCCGGCATATAGGGATGGCTGGCAGGTGACGGCTCATCCCGACGGCACCCTGATCGACAGGGAAGGGAAGACCTACAGCTGCCTCTTTTGGGAAGCCGAGAGCGCGGCCGATTTTGATATGACCCGCGGCTTCTGTATCCCCGGTGCCGATACGGCATCCTTTCTGGAAGAGAGTCTGACCGCCCTCGGCCTCAACGTCCGGGAGCGCAACGAGTTTATCATCTACTGGCTGCCTCGGA